>JBALUX010000058.1:0-15403 GCA_036963725.1 Parasphingorhabdus sp.
CTGAAGGTCAAGGATCCGGTCTTTGATGTGGCTTTGCAGCTGGAAGAAATGGCGCTCAACGATCCCTATTTCATCGACAAGAAGCTGTTCCCGAACGTCGACTTTTATTCCGGAATCATCCTGTCGGCGATCGGTTTCCCGACTTCGATGTTCACCGTATTGTTTGCCCTGGCCCGCACCGTCGGCTGGGTCGCCCAGTGGAACGAAATGATTTCCGATCCAGGCCAGCGCATCGGTCGCCCGCGTCAGCTCTACACCGGCCCTGCGAAGCGCGACTATGTGTCGATCGACAAGCGGTAAAGATTTTCAATATCGAGAAAGAGGGGAGCCGGCGTGCTCCCCTTTTTTATGCGGTCTTCCGCTCTGGCAGCGACAGGGTGAAGGTCGATCCCTTGCCCACCTTGCTGTCTACGGTCAGGCTGCCGCCCATCGCGTGCGCCAGGCGGCGGGAAATGAACAGTCCCAGCCCGCTACCGCCATCGCCGGACCGTCCCAGTCGTTCGAATTTTGCAAAAATCCGCTCCATATCCTCCGCAGCGATCCCGTCTCCCTGATCGGTCACGGCAATCCGGGCGAATCCGTCTTCCGCAGAAACACGCAATTTGATCACCGAACCATCCGGCGAATAGCGAATCGCATTGCCGATCAGATTGACGAGAATTTGCAGCGACCGACGGAATTCACCGATGGCGGGAAGCCTTTTGCTCTCGTCCGGAAGGTCTATCCGGATATGATGGTCTGCCGCCTTGACCGCGAGCAAGCCTGCCGCGCGGTGCGCCAGATCGACAAGATCGATATCGTCCCCGGCAACAGTGAATTCTGGCCGTTCGATCGCCTCGAGATCGGACAGATCATTGACGAGGTCGAGCAAATGCCGCCCCGCCGAGGCAATATCCTTGGCATAGCTGGCATAGTCGCCGCGTAGCGGGCCTTCCAGCTTGCTGCTGATCGTCTCGGCATTGGCGATAATCTTGCCGAGCGGCTGGCGGAGAGCCGGCCCCAGTTGCATGCCGAACAGGCTGTCGCTGATCAGTTTCCCGGTGGCGCGCTTTATATCTGTGCCATTGGCTGCCGGAACATCGGGCGTATCATCCGGCGTCGCCGTGAAACGATAGCCGGCAAACAAGCCGGCCTTGTCGATCAGCGGATTGCCCTGCAGCACGAACAGGCGTTGCGCTGCGCTTTTCTGCCGCATCCGCTGGTTGCGGATTGGCTGCCGCTCGGCCACTGCTTCCAGCAGACTGGCGTTCGCCGAAGGCGGAATGACATCATATATGTCGAGCAGCGACTGGCCGATGACATTGAAATCCTGCCCCGCCTCTCCCGACATCTGCTGGGCAATGATCCTTAGCGCGGCATCGGTACGGATTGCACCGCGGCCTTCCAGCCTGTCAAAATCACGCTCGCGTGACGGATCGACCTTGTCGCTCTCGTCATGCGCATATTCTTTCCAGTCGATGATCGAAAGGTTGAGCGGATCGGTCTTTTCCGACGATGCAAACCGTGTTTCCACCCACATTTCGATGCGCGATTCGTTATCCAGTGCCTGCACCGGACGCGACAGATTCATGCCCAGCCGCCGGCTGAGACGGCATAGTTCGGCCAGTTCGGGGACGGCCAGAGGACCACCTTCCTTGCCGCCACAACGCAAATGCAGCCGCATAAGCAGCGGATCGGCCGACAGAAGCAATCCGTCGACATCCACCTGCCCCGACACCGGTTCGGTCAATTTGCGATCCGTGGTCATTTTCCCTGAATATCCAGAAAGTCATCGGAAAGAAGCCGTTCGGCATTCTGATAGGCATCCGGTGATGCCCAGCGCGACACCAGGGCCAGACAGCGCTCCCGGTCGGTCTCGCCATAGGTTGCCGCCGTCAGAATATGGTCGCCGCCGTCAAGCGCGGCAAATATCGACAGGGCTTCCTGTACCGGAAAATCCGCCGCGCGCATGACGACGACAAAACGCGCCATATGCGGTTCGGCCGTGAAGGCGACAATCTGGCCGCTGGTCAGGCCGGACTGCCGGGCAAGCCTTGCGACAAACAGCGTCAGGCCGTCTCTCATCGGGTGGGAAATGGTATTTTTTTCTGCTTCGGACTGGTCAAGCAACTGGGCCAGACGCTCGGCCTTGCGCGCCACGCCAGCGCTTTCGTCATGCGCGGCGAGCAGCCGTTCCGTTGCCTGCTGCAGTTGCGGGCCCGAGAAACCGGACCGTTTGACGAGCGCGGCGGTTACCGGCCAGGCAAAGGCATAGGCAATTTCCGGCGGCAAATCGGCAAGACTGGCGGCAATCTGGCCCGCTGCACCGGTGGTCTTGGACTGGGCTATCAGCAATCCCATCGCCGCTTCGGCGACAGCAGAATCCTCATGATCCAGATGGCGGGTCAGCGTCGATTCGAGATCTTCCTGCGAAATTTTCTGCAACAATCTTGCCGCCAGCTCGCTCTCCTGCGTTTTGACAAAAAGATGCTGGACGATTTCGGGAGTCTTCAGCAGACCGGATTGCTCCAGCATGGCATAGCTCTGGCCATCACCACCTTGTGCAATACCGAGCAATAGCTGTTGGCTGACGCCCAGATCCTGCGTCGCGATCATGCAGATGCGCTTTTCAATCTGTCCGACGACGCTGCGCAGATATTGCTGCGCATTCGAACGCATGCGGTCGTTGAAAATGATGTCGGTCTTGGGAAACAGGGCATGCGCAAAATCATCAGCCACGAACGAAGCTTTATCGGCCATCGCGCTAGCGTGGCGGACAATATCATTATATTTGCTTCGATCCATCGGGAAAACTCGCTGTGCCATGGCAAGGCCGTAGCCTAATGTGGTTAACAAGCCGCTAAGCCGAATAGTCCGCTATTCGTCCTGCAAACCTGATTTTTTCGGTGATTTTTTAGCCAGATAACGATCGAGAATGAGCGACAGGCCAGAGTAGAGCGCGGCGGCGTAGATGCCATAGCTGATCGGAGCGAACATATTGGTCACAAACAGGACCAGCAGGACCAGTCGCAGATCCGGCCTGATCAGGGCGAAGCGAATATTGCCCGGTGCGGCCCGCAAGAGCAGAAGATGCGCCAGCAGCAATGCGAAGATCACCAGATTGGGCGCCATGGTGATCGCGTCGGAGGCCTGCAGCAGCAGAATGGCCACAGCGCTGGCCGCGATCAGATCCAGCGCCATCGCTGTCCAGTCCCGAATTTTCACGACGCTGTCAAATTGCACCATCGATGTCCGGGCAAATTGCGCGACGCTGCCGACAAAAAGCAGGCCGAGCGCAGCGATGGAATAGCCGAAAGCCGCAGTCCCGATGCCGGCAAGTCCGGCAGCCAGCGAAAAGATCTGCAGATATTGTGGCGCAGACTTCTTGGTCCACAATTTCGGAAGACTGCGTTTGATCAGCGGACGCAACAAAAAGCGGTTCAGGAAATTGTCCTTTTCACCGGGCATTTCTTTCAACTTGCGCCGGGTAAATTGCGCCGCGCTGATCTCGCTCTGGATATGGGAAATTGCGCCCGAGCCCACCCGCCGATCGGAAATGATCGCGCGCGGACAATCGGCCTGAACCGCGGTCCGCAGCAGCGCCGATCCGATCTCCCATTCATCCGGAATATCGATCATCGCCACCAGCCGCGCTGCGTTAAGCGAGACGATCCCGAGCCAGCGCTGGTTGAGGTCGATGCGCTCGAATTCCTGATACTCCTCCGCGTGCAGCACAGTGAACAGCAATTCCTGCGGCGCTCCACTCAGCTGACCGACAATCTCGTCATTGGGAATGATACCATCGGCGATATAGACAATATGGTCCCGATCGCTGGCATATTGGACAAGGTCACTGGGGCTGCGGACATATTCTGCATCCAGTCCCTGCTGCTTCATCTCGTCGATTTTCTGCAGCAGCGCGCCGTGGGTGACCGGGCAGAGAAAGATGAATTTCTCGCAGCCAAAGCGTTGCGCGGCCTGGATCTGCAAATCGAGCAAAGTGCCGGCGAACAACGGCAGCAGGGCGATTGGCCCAGTACCGTCGAGATCGTCTTTTGCCAGAGAAATCAGTGCCAGTTTCACGAAATTCGGGGTCCCTATCGATGAACAGAAAGCGTGTCCCTGTCCATAGATGGTGGCGTCCGGACATGCCAAGGGATATTCAATAATCTGTCAGATAGGATTCCCGCTTTTGGGTGGTTAGCGGACGATCTGCTTTGGGAACTGAAGAAGGCGAAAGCAGACGCAAATTCACTGAAGCGTTAGTGGCGGCTTTCGACTCTAGTTGCAAACTTCAGCCAGCTCCGCTTTACTTTTGCAATGACAAAGCTTTTTTACGGTAGCTACGCGCTTTGCGCATTGCTGGCGCTCGTCCAGCTGGTGATGTTCGTCTCCGCGTATTCAACCGGCGATATCGGCATTTATCACTGGGCGATAATCTTGACTTCTGGTGGGACGAGCTTGATCCTGTTGGCGGGTATCTTCTGCCTGTGGAAGGCAAGAATAGTTGCGCTGTTGATATTCGCGGTGACCACGATCTCTACCACGGTTTGGTCGCTTAGTTCTTGGTATGTCGACCTCGCCGCCTTGTCAGTTATTGACTACCTTCTTTTTCTAATATTCGTTTGCGTGCCGTTCTTAGGCCTCGCCAGCGGCGCAGCTCTTCTAAGACGGCTTGCTTTGCACAAAGAGTAGGCGTGTGCGTTAAAAATTTTTGTGTCCGCTTTCACCCCCAGTTTCCAACATAGCGGAGCAAAGCGAACTCTGCCTGCTTTCGGGGAAAAGGATAATCGGCGCGAACGGCGTGCATTGGGGCGAAAGCAGAAATTCGAACCGGGACAATATCCGATATTCTGGAGATGACGGCGAACTCGACGCGCCGGAGCCGGATTATCAGTCCCGGTGTGCCTCGACCGCCAAAACGGCCCGTTCCAGTTTGCGCAATATGACCGGATCGCCCGGTGCGGAATGGGCGGCTTCATCGGCCAATTCGAGAATCCTAGTCGCGGAGAAACTTGCGGCCAGTCCTTTCAGGCGCCAGGCGGCATATTCCCAATTGGCATCGCAACGGGCTCTGCGGAGCAAGTTGACCTGCCTTTTTGCGCTCTCCAGAAACGCCGCGCGCAATTCTGCGATAAGGGGTTGGTCGTCCCCCACTGCAGCCGTCAGAGCGGCATCTAAAGCTCCATAATCAAATGACATTCCTGCCATTTACAAGCGATGTGGTTAACTTATGGTTTCTATGGCCTGATATTGTGTTAGATAGTCTTATGGCAGGTGAATCTAAGATAATCGGGATATGGCGCGATCGGGACGAAAGTGCCGTCGACGACCGGGCAACAACAACCGCAAGCGTGGAAAGCGAAGCGCTCGACCGGGCATCGGAAGAGCATGATTTTTCCGAAGAAAATCAGCGAAATAGCGATGGTTCGTCGGAAGATGACTGGAACCATTATGCCGATGACATGGTCGCTATCCCTGCCCGCTCCCGCTTTATCCCGCTGCTGTTGTTGACCATAGCGGGAGTCTGCTGGACCGGATTTTTCCTGTGGGCTAACCGCGACATTTTTACAACAATGATCACGCCCAAGACCGGGATCGACTTGCTGACCCAATGGTGTTTGCCGGTCGCAACGCTCGGAATTTTCTATCTGCTATACATGCGCAACAGCACCCGTGAAGCCGGTCGCTTTGCCGATGTCGGCCTTTCACTGCGCACCGAGTCCGAATTGCTCGAGGCCCGGTTGAAGACAGTCAATAATGAACTCAGCGTCGCTCGCGAATTTCTCAGTCAGGAGAGCCGGGAACTCGAATTTCTCGGCGACCAGTCTTCCGGCAAGCTGACCACAGCCGCCGGCCTGATCCGGGAATCTCTCGAAGACGGTCTTGGCCAGATGCAGAAGCTGGATGATGTCGGCGGTGCCGCCTATAAGAATCTAGAGCAGTTGCGCGAACATTTGCCGGTCGTGATCAACACCGCCAAGGACGTGACCAACCAAATCGGCAATGCCGGACGCACCGCCCAGACAGAAATGGCGGCGATGGTCTCGACCCTCAGGAAAATCGGCGAAGTCGGCACAGCGGCCGAACATAGCCTCACCGCCCTGACCAATAAATCGACCCTGTCGGTTGAAAATCTTGCCGTCGAAGCAGAACGGATCAAGACCAGCCTCGCCGAACAGCTCCACGAGGCCGAAGCCGGATCCAGCCAGCTGGCGACGCTGTTGCGGAAAACCACTTCGGAAACCGTCGACGCCATCCACAAGACACGGGCGCAGCTGGCCACCGAAGCGTCGGAATCCGCTTCGGCGATGCGGGCTGATCTGGACGCGCTGGAAACAGCCTTGGCAAGCGCCGGCCAAATTGCGGACAACGAAGAAGTGCGGCTGAAAGCGCTGGCCGAAACGCTCAATCAGAATATCTCCGAGATCGCGGAAAATCTCACGAAGCTCGACAATGACAGCGGCGACAAGACCGCCAAGCTGGCCTTTGCCATGACCGCGATGGAGCAGAATAGCGAAGCTTTGCAGCAGTCGCTCGAAAATGGCTATGGCGTCGCCGATGGCATGATCGAGCGGATGGAGAAATTGCTGGTCGCACTCGACAGCAGCGCCCGGGAAATGGACGAGACCCTGCCCACAGCTTTTGAACGGGTTTCGGAAAAATCGCAGGAAAGTCTGGCACTCTATAGCCAGATCGCCCGCGAAGCCCGCAAGGCGCAGGAAGACGCCGGCAGAGTGGCGCAACAGGTTGCACAGACAGACCATTCGATCACCAGGCAGCAGGAACAGCTTGGCAAGTTGCGCGACAAGGGCGACGATGCGAGCAAGTCGATCGTCCAGCAGATTGACGATATTTCCAAAGCCATCGAGACCGTGCGCGAGCAGAATGAATCACTGACCGAGAGCGCGGGCGAGAAGATGATCAGCGCGCTGTTGCGGGTAAAAGAGACCGCCAAACAGGCTTCCGAACATTCGCGGCAGGCGCTTGAAAATTCGATCGCCGGCTCGACCGAAGCCTTCGAGAAAATGAGCGAAGAAGCGCTGAACCGGATTATCGATGACAAGATCGCCTCGATTGCGCCTAAACTGGAACAGGCGGTATCCAGCGCGGTCGTGACCACCCAGTCCACCGCGGCGCATCTCACCGATCAACTTGCGGCGATCGAGGATATGACGACGAAGCTGGAGCAGCGCATCCTGTTCGCCAAGGAGAAGGCCGAGCAAAGCAGCGACGAGAATTTCACGCGGCGGGTGGCGCAGCTCACCGAATCGCTCAATTCGATATCGATCGATGTCGGCAAAATCCTGTCGAACGATGTTACCGACACCGAATGGGCCGCCTATCTGAAAGGCGATCGCGGCATCTTCACCCGGCGGGCGGTTCGCTTGCTCGACAATAGAGAAGTCCGCGAAATCCTTGCGCAATATTCGGGCAATGATGAATTCCGCGAGCATGTGAACCGCTATATCCACGATTTCGAGGCGATGCTGCGCGGCGTGTTGGCCACCCGCGACGGCAGCGCGATCAGCGTTACCCTGCTGTCATCGGATGTCGGCAAGCTTTATGTGGCACTGGCTCAGGCGATCGAGCGTCTGCGCAACTAGCGTCCGGAGGCTAGCGCATCCGTTCCCGGCTATTGAAGAAATCAATACTGTCCAGGGTGATCCAGCCATTGGCATAGTTGAGATAGAACAGGCCGAACGCTGCCGTTGCAAGCAATGTCGTCAGCAATAATATCCGCAGCGGCCGGAAATTCACCGGCGCGCCATCTGATTGCCCCTCGACCATTTCAATCCCGGTTTCGTGGTGATTGCGAATGCCGATCGGCAGGACAATGAACGCAGCCGTCACCCAGAATAATATGTAGATGGCCAAGACGGACGTGAGTTCCATATCCGGTTAGGCCTCCACTGTGAGCACCGAAACGATGGGTTTCTTGCCGGTCCACTCGGTCGCGCTGCGACGGACGAGCAAACGGATCGCTTCGTTGAACTTGTCGATATCACCAACCGGTTTCGAATATTTGCCGACAATCTTGTCGACCACCTCGTCGAGGAAATCCTCTTCGTCTTCCTCGAGCGGTACGCCATGCATTTTCAGCACGGGCTGCCCGAAGATCTTGCCCTTGTGATCGAGACCGATAGCTACAGAAATCATACCGTTATGGGCCGTCTTGCGGCGGTCGTTCAGGGTCTTGCCGTCGGCCGGGATGATCACATCGCCATCAACGACGAGCCGTCCGGTGCGTTCCTGTCCCAATATTTTCGGACCATTGGGCGCCAGGCGCACGACATCGCCATTCTGCTGGAATATCGCTTTGGGAATGCCCTGCTCCAGACCGAAAGCGACCTGGGTTTTCATGTGGCGGATCTCGCCATGGACCGGCACCAGTATTTCCGGTTTGATCCATTCATACATTTGCGCCAATTCCGGCTGACCGGGATGCCCGGACACATGGATATGTTCCTGGCGCTCTGTGATCATGACGACGCCCTTGGCCGCCAGCTGGTTCTGGATCCGGCCAATGGCAATTTCGTTGCCCGGAATCTGCTTGGACGAGAAGAGCACATGATCGCCTTCGGACAATTTGATCTGGTGGCTGTCGCCGGCAATCCGTCCGAGAGCGGCGCGCGCTTCACCCTGACCACCGGTGGCGATGATCATCACATCGCCGCGTGGCAGGCTCATCGCCTCCTGGAAATCGATCGTCGACGGAAAATCCTTGAGATAGCCATTCTCACGGCAATTCTCGATGATCCGGTCGAGCGAACGGCCAGCGACGCAGAGCTTGCGGCCAGCATGGATGGCAACCTCGCCCAGAGTCTGCAGCCGGGCTGCGTTGGATGCGAAGGTCGTCACCACAACGCGCGTGTCGATTTCGTCGACGACCCGCATCAAATTGCGGCGGACTTCGCCCTCCGATCCGGAGGCCTTGTCGTTGAAGACATTGGTCGAATCGCAAACCATTGCGAGAATGCCCTCATCGCCGATCTGCTTCAGCGTTTCCGGTGACGACGGGACGCCGAGCACTGGTTCGTCATCGAGTTTCCAGTCACCGGTGTGGAAAATCCGGCCATAAGGCGTGTCGATCAGCATCGCATTGCCTTCGGCAATCGAGTGGGCGATCGGCAGATAGCGGAAACCGAACGGCCCGAGATCAAAGCTGCCTTCATTCGGTATGATATTGAGTTCCACATCGTTTTGCAGGCCGACTTCTTCCAGCTTGCGGCGGATCAGACCCGCGGTAAACGGGGTTGCGAACAGGGGAACATCAAGATCAGCGGCAAAATAGGGAACCGCGCCGATATGATCCTCGTGCCCGTGGGTCAGCACGATGCCGAGCAAATCCTTGCGGTTTTTCTCGATAAATTCGAGATCGGGCAGGATCAAGTCGATCCCCGGATAGCTGGGATCGGCAAAGGTCATGCCGAGATCGACCATCACCCATTTGCCGTCGCAGCCGTACAGGTTGACATTCATGCCGATTTCGCCCGAGCCGCCAAGGGCCAGGAAGAGAAGCTCGTTTTTAGGTTTTGTCATGAAGCGTTTGTTGCTCGCTGATAGAGGAAATGCAGGCCCTGAAGAGTCAGGTCCGATTCCAGATGGTCGAAAACATCTGTATGTTCGTCAAAAAGTACGGCTAATCCGCCGGTAGCAATGATTTTTGTCGGGCGGCCGATTTGCGCCTTGGTCCGCGCAACCAGCCCTTCGATCATCGCGACATAGCCCCAGAAAATACCGATCAGCATCTGGCTTTCGGTCGTCGTGCCGATGACATTGTCATCTCCCGGCGATTCCAGAGCAATCCGCGGCAATTGCGCGGTCTTGCCGACCAACGCATCGAGCGAAAGATTGATACCGGGCGCAATCACGCCGCCCTTATAGGCGCCTTCATAATCGGCGACAACAAATGTGGTGGCGGTACCGAAATCGATGATGACGATATCCTGCTTATATTTCTGATGCGCCGCGATCACATTGAGAACGCGATCGGCGCCAACGCTGTCGGGTTGCTCGACGTCGAGGGCTACGCCCCACTCGGCTGCGCCCCGGCCCGCGACCAATGGTGTTACGCCAAAATATTTTTCCGACAACACCGTCAGGTTATGCAGCGCGCGGGGTACAACGGTGCCGATGATTACCGCGTCGACTACGCCCAGTTCCAGACCTTCGAGCTCGAGCAGCTGCCTGAGCCAGACGACATATTCGTCGGCCGTGCGGCGTGCATCCGTTGCGATCCGCCAGCGCGCACGAATGTCGTCGCCGTCGAAGAGGGCGAAGACAACATTGGTATTTCCAGCGTCTATGGCCAAAAGCATGGGCGAATCGTCTTTCTATCCGATTGAAATGTCACCGGCGCGTATTTCGATAAGCGTTCCGTCGGCTTTTCTCAAGCGCAGCGCACCGTCCGTATGCAAGCCGGCGAATTCCCCGGTGATTTTCTCGCCGCCATCGTCGCTTGTCGTCACTGCCATGCCGACCGGATGCGCTTGGCTCTGCCACTGTTCCAATATATGGGCCAGGCCGGTTTCGCGCCATATGCTGAGCCATGTCTCGAATTCGCCGGACAGCCGGTCGAGAAAGCCGGCAGCGTCGATTATCGCGCCCTCGGCTGCCAGGCTGGTCACGGACCGTCCTTCGACCTGAGGGGCTTCCGCAACATTCACGCCAATACCGACCACGACCTGTTCCTTGACCCGTTCGAGCAATATGCCGCAGATCTTGGCGTCCGAGACGAGTATGTCATTCGGCCATTTCAGCAGCATCGGCACGTCGGGCAGAAAGGATCGGATGGCTGCATGGACAGCCAGTCCGGCGACAAAGGACAAGGAGGACGGCGCTGGGTCAGCCGGCCGAATATCGACCACTGTGCTGCAAAAGAGATTGCCCTGCGGGCTTTCCCATTTGCGGCCCCGTCGCCCTACCCCGCCCGTCTGCTTCTCGGCCCGCAGCCAGAAACCTTCCGGTGCACTGCCGGACAGGGACAGCGCTTTCAGGTCCGCATTGGTCGATGCGGTTTCGGCAACGGTCTCTACGAATATAGTCAGAAAAGCGACGCCGCGGCTGCGTCGGTTATCGGCGCCATGAATGGTATCGCCAGATAGCCCAGCGGAGAAACAAATAATGCCATGAGCGCGATCAGACCGTTTTCGGTCTTGTGCCCTGTCGCTACGATCTCGCCGGCGGGGTCATCAAAATAGATGATCTTGACGACTTTGATATAGTAGAAGGCACCGATCACCGAGGCGGCAATACCGATTACAGCGAGCGGCAACATGCCTGCGGCAACGGCGGCATCAAAGACCAGAAACTTGCCCCAGAAACCGAACAAGGGCGGAATACCGGCGAGCGAGAACATGAAGACCGCGAATGCGGCAGCAAGACCGGGACGTGTCTGCGACAGTCCGGCAAGGCTGGACAGGCTTTCCAGCGGTCTGCCATCCTTGTCGCGCATCTCGAGTACGCAGACAAAGCTGCCGAGTGTCATTGCGACATAGACGACCAGATAGAACATCATCGCCGAAATGCCCTGCGCAGTGCCGGTAGCAAGGCCGATGAGCATGAAGCCGACATTGTTGATCGAACTATAGGCCAGCAGGCGCTTGATATTCTGCTGCCCGATCGCGGCAACCGCACCGAGGATGATCGAAGCCAGCGCGACGAAGACGATGATTTGCTGCCAGGCCGATGTCTGGCCGCCAAAGGCCTCGATGATAACCCGCGCCGTCAGGGCAACCGCGGCCACTTTCGGGGCGCTGGCAAAGAAGGCACTGACCGGCGTCGGCGCGCCTTCGTAGACGTCGGGCGTCCACATGTGAAACGGTACGGCGCTGATCTTGAATGCAAGACCCGAGAGGACCAGAACAAGCCCGATCAGCGGGCCAGTAGAAAGATCACCGCTCAGCGTTTCACCGATCACCGCGAAGCTGGTCGAACCGGCAAAGCCATAGACCAGTGAAATACCGAACAGCAGCATGCCGCTGGCCAGCGCGCCGAGCACGAAATATTTCAGACCGGCTTCGGACGACCGCACATCGGTGCGGATGAAGCTTGCCAGAACATAGGCCGAGAGGCTGTTCAGTTCGAGACCGATGTACAGTGTCATCATGTCGGTTGCCGACACCATCATGCCCATGCCGACACAGGCGAACAGGATCAGAACCGCATATTCCGGTCGATATTTACCGCCGGCCTGAAAGAAACGCGGTGCAATCATCAGTGAAATGATCGCCGCAATATAGATCAGGAATTTCGCTGAACTGCCGAACGCATCCATACGATATTGGTCGCTGAACGCGGATGCACCGTCCTTGAATTCGGGCATATGGGCCAGCGCCATCAGCAGGATTGAAGCGCCGAACAGCGCCGCTGCCGACAATATCGTAACCAGACGCGCCGATTTTTCACCGCCCCAGGCGGCGATCAACAACAGGATCAGGCTTGAAACCGTAAGAAAGACTTCCGGTGCAACCAGCCAAAGGGAATTTCCGATATCCATCAGTGTGCCTCCCCTGCATCATGGTCTTTGGTGACGGCTTTGGCCTCACCCATTTTTAGATGCGCGTCACCTTCGGGAGCAGCGCGGTCGATACGTGCCACCAGTGCGCCGACGTCACCGCGGATCGGGGCCATGAAGCTTTCGGGATAGACACCCATCCACATCACCGCAGCGGCGATCGGCGCGAGCAGCGCCATTTCCCGGGCAGACAGATCCGGCATGGCTTTGACATCCTCGTGAACAAGCTCACCGAATGCGACCCGGCGATAGAGATAGAGCATATAGCCAGCGCCGAGGATGATCCCCGTCGTCGCGACCAGCGTGACCCAGCTGTTGACCTCGTAAAGGCCGACCAGCGAGAGAAATTCTCCGACAAAGCCGCTGGTGCCGGGCAGGCCGATCGAAGCCATGGTGAACAGCATGAATAGAATCGCATATTTCGGCATGTTGATCGCCAGTCCGCCGTAACGGTCGATTTCGCGTGTGTGCAGACGGTCGTAGATCACGCCGACACAGAGGAAGAGCGCGCCGGATACCAGGCCGTGGCTCAGCATGACGATGATCGCGCCCTCGATACCCTGCCGGTTGAAGGCGAACAGGCCGAGCGTGACAATCGCCATATGGGCGACCGACGAATAAGCGATCAGCTTTTTCATGTCCTGCTGCACCAGCGCCACCAGCGAGGTGTAGATCACCGCCACCATCGACAATCCGAAGATCAGCCAGATGAACTGCTCGGAGGCTTCCGGGAACATCGGCAGCGAGAAACGCAGGAAGCCGTAGCCACCCATTTTCAGCAGCACGCCAGCCAGGATAACCGAACCGGCAGTTGGCGCCTGAACATGGGCATCGGGCAGCCAGGTGTGGAACGGCCACATCGGCATCTTGACCGCGAAGCTGGCAAAGAATGCCAGCCAGAGCCACGTCTGTGCCTCGGGCGCGAAATCATAGTTGAGCAGGGTCGGGATATCGCTGGTTCCGGCATCCTGTACCATCCACAGCATCGCGATCAGCATCACCACCGAGCCGAGCAAGGTGTAGAGGAAGAATTTATAGCTGGCGTAAATCCGGTTGGCGCCGCCCCAGATACCGATGATCAGATACATCGGGATCAGGCCAGCTTCGAACAATATATAGAACAGGAACAGATCCTGCGCCGCGAACACGCCGATCATCAGCACTTCCATGAACAGGAAGGCCGCCATATATTCGCCGACCCGCGTCTGGATCGTTTCCCAGCTGGCACCGATACAGATCGGCATCAGGAAGACGGTGAGCATGATCAGCATCATAGAAATGCCGTCGATACCCAGTGCCCAGGCAAAACTACCGAACGGTTCTGCCCGCTCAACATATTGCCACTGCGGACCACCGATATCGTAATTGGCCCAGAGGACCACACCAAGCACGAACAGCACCAGCGTTGTAACTAGTGCCAGCCAGCGTGCCGCCTGCGCGTTGAGGAACAGACAGATAATCGCTGCCAGCATGGGCAGCCCCATCATCAGGGACAGGATCGGGAAATCAAGCTGGTTCATTAGCTGGCTCCCTGCACGATAATCCAGGTCGCTGCGGCAGCAAGGCCAAGCAGCATGACGAGGGCATAAGTATAAAGATATCCGCTCTGGAAACGTTTCATCACGCCGGAGCCGCTGGCGATCACCGAAGCGATCCCGTTGGGACCGAAGCGGTCGATCATGCCTTCATCGCCGGTCTTCCAGAACAGCCGTCCCAGCCAGAAAGCGGGGCGGATGAAGATCAGGTTGTACAGCTCGTCGAAATACCATTTGTTGAAAAAGAACTGGTAGAGCGGGCTGAATGTCGCGGCCAGTCGTGCCGGACGGTCCTTGCCGAAGAAATACATGAAGATAGCTGTGCCGAGACCGGTCAGCATCGCGACGGTCGACGACAGTTTCACCCAAAGTGGTACTTCATGAATTTCGTGCATCAGATGCTCGTCAAACGCGAGGCTTCCGGCCCAGAACGCTGCGCCCTCGGCTGATTCGACAAACTGGTTGTGGAACAGGAAGCCGGCGAAAACGGCACCGGTAGCCAATACGCCCAAGGGAATAAGCATCGTCAGCGGAATTTCATGCGGATGATAGCCGCCGGTCTGGTCGGCTCCGGCCTGTTCCGGTGTTTTGTGGACGCTGTGCTGGATATGTTCGGACTGGATCCAGCGCGGTGTGCCCCAGAAGGTCAGGAACATCAGGCGCCAGCTGTAGAAGCTGGTCAGAAGAGCCGCGAGAACACCGATGAAGAAGGCAAACTGGCCGACTTCGGTACCGCTGGCAAAAGCGACCTCGATAATCGCGTCCTTGGAATAGAAACCGGCAAAGCCGCCAAGCCCGACAATACCGACGCCGGTAATCGCCAGCGTTCCGGCCATCATCGCCCAGAAGGTCAGCGGAATTTCTTTCCGCAGGCCGCCATAATAGCGCATGTCCTGCTCGTGATGCATCGCGTGGATCACCGAACCGGCGCCAAGGAACAAGAGCGCCTTAAAAAAGGCGTGGGTGAACAGGTGGAACATCGCCGCGCTATAGGCGCCAACACCGGCGGCGAAGAACATATAGCCGAGCTGCGAACAGGTCGAATAAGCGATCACGCGTTTGATATCATGCTGTACCAGGCCAACGGTCGCGGCAAATATCGCGGTCGAGGCGCCGACGATGGTCACCACCATCAGGGCAACCGGGCTGGTTTCAAACATCGGCGACAGACGGCAAACCATGAATACGCCTGCGGTCACCATGGTAGCGGCGTGGATCAGTGCAGAAACGGGGGTCGGGCCTTCCATCGCGTCCGGCAGCCATGTGTGCAGACCGAGCTGCGCGGATTTACCCATCGCGCCGATGAACAGCAGCAGACAAAGGATGGTCATCGTATCGAGACGCATTCCCGCAAAGGTGATGGTCGATC
>JBALUX010000059.1:0-15356 GCA_036963725.1 Parasphingorhabdus sp.
GCGCGAGGTTGCGAGGGAAGCCGGGGAGTAGGTTGCTTCGTCGCGTTTGGCTCCAAAGTTCGTCAAAGTTAGGGCCAAGGATCGGTTCTCGCGTGCCCGTTCGCGGGGGCAGCGTGATGGGACTCACACGAAGCCGCGAAGGCGCTAAGAGATTGCGCTTTGTGGCTTCGTGTCTTCGTGCGAACCTGACATTTTTGCGTCTCGCCGCGAACTTTACACAAACAAATTGTTTTATTTTCTGCGACCTTTGCCCCCAAGCCGCAGAATTCCAGCATTTGCAGGAAACCAACCGGCCGTCGAGTGTAACCTTTGAAATGGCCGCCCGAACCGGTCCGTTGGAAACAAGCACCCAGCCGCCAGCGCCGCGATCCTATCCAGATTGTCAAAGAGCCTGCCCCGCGCATGGGCGCGGAGCGTGGGCGATGATAGAATATTGCGACAGCTGTAGGAAAGCGCATTCCGCCTTCTCCCGTGAGGGAGAAGGATACGAAGCCTTATCCGCAGGATTAGGCGGAGTTGGATGAGGGTGTTCAGCTGGCAGGGTGCCTTGCCATCAGGGTCCGGTAAACCCTCACCCAGCTTCGACTAGGCAGCAAGCTGCCAAGTCTGCACAACCCCGAGGGGGAATAGGCACCTATGACTTCTGAAAACTTGCCGCCACTTGAAATCCTGATCCATTAGGTTACCGTTAAGTCACCAGATTGCAGACTCACAAACAACATTGTCGACTGCACGCGTCCCATGCTCTTGAGCATGCCGACCAGCAAATGGAGCGATTTGAGGATGGTAGCGATGAAGAAATCATCGGTGCAGGCTTGGCCGCGATGCTATTGGGAAGTGACGAGCAAAGGAAGATATACAATCGATGCATGACGGAAGCGGGATATGAGAAAGGATAGATTTTACTCGCTCCTGTTTCTATTGTTACTGAGTTTGCCAGTTGCTGCCTGTGCTGCCGATCCGGAACCATGTGCTCCGGGTACTTGTGCTCCATATATCCCGAAGGCGTGGAACGAGTTGACCAAGCCAGAACAGAAATATGTGCTTGAGGCGCATGAGAAAAACAAGCGTCTGAAACGACTGTTTATAGAACTTTTATTCGGTAAGAAGAACGAAATTACACTGTGGACTTCTGTACCAATAGGTAAATCAATTTATCGATATTTTTTGAACGGAAACTGTCAGGATTTGGCTCCACAGTTGTATTTTAACAGTTTGTTTATCGGCGCATCAGATAGCGGGGGTTATACTAGGTTCGTTTGTAGGGAAAACGGCCGGCAAAGATATATCCCTGACTTACTCGTCTATGACCATCGAGCATGGCTGTGGGAAAGGTATGGGAAGCAAAAAGTTGCAGGAAAGAACCCTATACCTCCTCGCGAACCCGATGATGCGTCTGTCTATCATCAACAGCATATCATTAAGCAAGGTCGTAAGGATATTGTTGAATCTGCGATGGCGCACGGCAGATCGCTTGATCTGAAATCATATGATCTAGGTTATTTTAGCAACAACGATATATGCAAACTGATGATCAAACGGGATTCTGATCAAGCGACAGCGCGCTTCTTGTCGATTTATATCTATCCGGATGGCCGGTATGAAGGGATTTCGGATGAGAAAATCATGCGTTCGCTGACGGCAGATCAAGATTTTCTGGAATGCGCTTATCGCAGTCGTTTTGTCGCCATGGGATTACAGGGTGGAGCAACAATGGAAGCTAATGCCTTCATGCATTTCAAGGGAGTCGAAAATTCCGTTCGTGGAAAAGGCGGCAGTCCTATGGGTCTGAATTATGCAGAACCGTCGATGCCGGTCGCGATCGGTTTATTCAATACACTTCTAAGAGAAGGAATCTTGAAAAAAGGTCACATCGAGCGATCCGATATTCCTGATATTTTCGACCTGCCCAACTTAAAATATCCGCAACTACGCGATGCGCATGCATCTGGCATGCGGGCTTTTCCACGGCCAATTGACCCTAATGCGCCGCCATCGCCGGCACCTGAAGTAACTCCGATCATCAGGACCAGTGATTAGAATTACGATGACAGTTTACTAAATACACGAATTAACCATCGATCACAAAAATTGCCGTGACTGTGCACTTTATTCCCGTAACCCACCATCATTTATACCTTCTCCCGTGCGGGAGAAGGATACGAAATCTTGCCGCCGGAGCGTCAGCGCAGGCGGCTAGATGCAGTTGGATGAGGGCGTTCGGATAGTGGGTTGCTGTGCAAATAAGGTCCGGTAAACCCTCACCCAGCTCCGACCAGGCAGCGAGCTGGAAAGTCTGCACAACCCTCTCCCTTGAGGGAGAGGGTATAGAGGAACCTGCTTTCTGAAACCGTGCCCCTTGAAATCGAGAGCATTGTTTGTAGCAAGGAGTCACAAGGCTGCAGACTCACAAATGCCAGGACGGCGGGTCACAGATTTTAATTATTCTCCCGAGGACGGGATGAAGGAAAATTGTGCGATTGAACGGTGAACAGGATGAGGACTTGCGACGCAATAGATGCTTGTCGGTTTTCTTTCGCGTCCTGACCCCTATCGCGCTCCTCACCGGACTTCTCGCTGGCTGTGCCGCTCCGACCAGCTATATGGGGATTGATCTTTCCACGCCGGTCGACCCGAGAAGAATCATAGAATATGATATTCAACGTCAGGCCCAGAGGGCTAAATCCGGAAACAAATGGTCACAATTTGTTTTGGGTCTCCATTTCGAAGAAGGAGTTGGGGTCGAGAAGAATATTGCAACGGCGTTGAAGCTATACGCCGCCGCCGGAAGTGGCGGTTCCGGCAAGTTAACGATTTTCATCCCCCAAGATGGTATCGTGCAGGCGCAAACGGTCAATACAGGAAAGCCGACAAAAGGACTGAGGCTTGCTGAATACAAATATGCATTACTCTCCACGCAAACTGAGGATTCTGGTTCAGTAACACGCATGGACGCATTGATGCAGCTCGCTGCGACTGGCAATGATTACGCCAATATTGATCTGGCAAGACAAATTGTCCTGGATAAAGATGCCAAACAGGGCAACCAGAAAGCACGCGATTATTATCAAGCCGCTCTGGACACAGGTTTTAAATCCACTTTTCAGTGGCCCGAGGACTTTGCAGGGATCTCGAAAATTGAAGCTGTAAATCCCGTAGCAGTTATGGAATATTGTAAGCTTATCTTGCAGGCAGGGTCGCAGGACAAAATGTGCAAGGACAGAAACAACACCGAAATTCTGGAACGTTTGGTTCGATTGGATCAGATGCATGTGCGGTGCGCAAAGAAAGTAAAAAACCCGACGAGTTTTATCGGCAATTATGTGTTTATTAGAGGTAAGAAAAGTTCTTATCGGTGCCTCGTCAAAACCAACGAGATTAAGATCGATTTTACACTCAGCCCCTTGACGAAAAAACTTATCTGGCATTTCTGGGTGCTGGTGAACAAATTTGAGAGCAATGAACGAGCAGTTTCATACGCTGACTTGGCGGTTATGCAGCTATTCTTTAAGGAGAATTACAAAGATCTGCATTCAAGAGATAGAAATTATTACCGGTTCTCTTTCGTAACAGATCAATCTCTTCTTACCGTTGCTCTAAAAGACATATTTTTACAGAGCTACCCATATGCAAAAGCAGAATTAAGCCAACATGACGATTATTGGGCGGGCTTAGCCTGTCCCCGGTTTCGGTTAAGGAAACGCCATCAATATGAATTTGTTGGCCCCGTTGAATTAGCGATTTGCGATGCACAACGTGCCATGCGGGGCCGCAAGATAGAACATCCGAGCGAATTATAAGTCGGGATCACTGCGACAGTCGACTTTATCTCCGTAATTCACCATCATTTACACCTTCTCCCGTGAGGGAGAAGGATACGAAGCCTTATCCGCAGGATTAGGCGAAGTTGGATGAGGGTGTTCAGATGGTGGGTTGCTGTGCAAATAACGTCCGGTACACCCTCACCCAGCTCCGACTAGGCAGCAAGCTGCCAAGTCTGCACAACCCTCTCCCTTGAGGGAGAGGGAATTGGTGTATTTAGGTAACTGGCACCGTGACTCTATAGGCCCGATCCACATTATAGTGACCGTTCCTAGCATGGCCGTAGTCATCATAATTCGAGCGAACTATCGGCGTAAATATTGGAGTCCTTTCCATATTCCGTAAATGAACGGCGAGAGGATCAACCCGTTGAAAAACACAGCAGCCAAAACTGATGCTATATCTAAACTCCCCGGCATTTGAATGAAATACACTTTACCAGTTCCCCACGCGTTCACGAAAAGGAGAGTGCCAATACTCAAACAAACAAGACCGAAAAACTTCACTGGTTCATCAAGCTGCAAAACCTCACCTCCTTGGATACTGGTGACAGTGCACTTAATTACCACACCGCACCCAACCCATCCTCAAAACCCCTGAACCAGAAAATCCAGCGCGTCGACGATCACCGCGCGATAGGGCTCCTTCACATTCACCACCGGCTTGCCCAGCGACGCGCGGCGCAGGGTGCCGGTGTCGGTGGTCATCAGGCAGAAGCTCTCTCCCTTGATGGTGATTTCCGGTTTCAGCTTGCGCATCGTTTCTCCGCGGACGGACTCCGCCGGAACCAGAGGGACAACCACGACGCTGGCGAGATCGGACAGCAGGTCGGCCTGCACCTCCAGAACATAAGGCACTTCTGCCCGGTTCAGCGCATAGATATCAAAGCGCGCCATTATCGTCGGCCCAGTCGGGAACCAGCAGCGGGCCGGATTCCGCGATACGCTGGTTATGGGCAGCGATTGTGTCCCGGTTTTCGGCCAGCCAGTTTGCTTCGCGCGCCTGCTTGATCGCCGCTTCAATACCGGCCTCTGCCGCTCTGGAAGCATTGAGGTTCAAGGCCTTGGCATCGCTCAATATATCTTCGCGAATGGACAGGTTTACCGGGCGCCGTTTCGGGCATTGCTGACGGGTGGGCATAGACATGGAGCATTCCCTCGGATTCGCTTGTGCATATCTTATGCGCATATCAATGGTAGCACAACACCCCATCCATTCATCTCCCGTTCATCTTCACAATGATCATATATGTTACGTTATATCATTTTATTCACGAGGAGAGAATTAATGAGAACGCCCCCCGGAAGCATCGCTTTTCCCGCCGGCTTGACCGCCTGTGTTCACGCCGTTGCCCTGACGATGATCATCTCGTCCTGCTCTTCCGACAAGCAGTCCGCTTCGAAAAGCTATGCGCCGCCAATGCAACTAGACATGCCTGCCATGCCAGAGGAGGCCGAGGCAAGTTTTGACAGCGCATTGGCCTATGCGCCGGGCGTGGTTGCGGCTCCGTCTCCTTCAAATACCATCATCATCGACCAGAATGGTGTGCAGATTTACGGCAAGCAGCCCGAGCAGCAGACCACGGTCTACCGCTACCAGCCATCCTTGCGCGATCCGGTTGCGATCCCGAAAGAAGACCGCGAACGCTATGACGGCGAGCCGGTGTCCGACGTCAAGCTGGCGCGGCTGGAACCGGTTTCGACCTTCTCCGTCGATGTCGATACCGGCAGCTATTCGAACACCCGCCGCTTTCTGACTGCGGGCCGGTTGCCGCCGGAAGCAGCGGTCCGGACCGAGGAAATGGTCAATTATTTCCGCTACGACTATCCCAAGCCCGCCAGTCGCGATGTCCCGTTCAGCGTATCCAGCGAAGTGGCGCGATCCCCCTGGAACGACCAGAGCCGGCTGCTGCGGATCGGCATACGCGGCTATGATCTCGACCACAAAACCCGCCCGGCAGCCAATCTGGTTTTCCTGCTCGATGTTTCGGGCAGTATGCATGCGGACGACAAACTGCCGCTGGTAAAGACCGCGCTCGGGATGCTCGCCAACAAGCTGACCGCCCGCGACAAGGTTTCCATCGTCGTCTATGCGGGCGCCGCCGGACTGGTGCTGGAACCGACCAGCAGCACCCGCGATATCAAGGCAGCGCTGGCCCGGCTCGATGCCGGTGGCTCGACCGCTGGCGGAGCGGGCATCCAGCTTGCCTACAAGACCGCCCGCGACCATTTTGTCAAAGGCGGCGTCAACCGGGTCATTCTGGCGACCGACGGCGATTTCAATGTCGGGATCACCAGTCAGGACGACTTGATCAAGCTGATCGAGAAGAACCGCGAAAGCGGCATCACGCTGACCACGCTGGGCTTTGGCCAGAATAATTATAACGAAGCGATGATGGAACAGATCGCCGATGTCGGGAACGGCAATTATGCCTATATCGACAATGCGATGGAGGCGCGCAAGGTGCTCGACGAAGAGATGACGTCGACCCTGTTCACCATCGCCAAGGATGTCAAAATCCAGATCGAGTTCAATCCCGCGGTGATCTCGCAATATCGTCTGATCGGCTATGAAAACCGGGCGCTGCGCGAGGAGGATTTCGACAATGACCGGATCGATGCCGGAGATATCGGTGCCGGCCATCAGGTTACCGCCATCTATGAGGTGATCCCGGCCGGCAAGACCGGCTGGATCGGCGACCGCCGCTATTCGAAAACCAAGGCGGGTGCTGCGGTGAAGGGCGAGGAAATGGCCTATCTGAAGTTGCGCTACAAATCCCCGGATGGTGACAAGTCGAAACTGATTGCCCAGACCATCAGCAGCGCGTCCCTGAACAACGCGCCGCAACCGAAAGGCGATCTGGCGTTCGCGGTTGCTGTTGCCGCATTCGGGCAGAAATTGCGCGGCGACAGCAAGCTCGCCGATTATTCCTTCGATCAGGTTGCAAGGCTGGCCGGATCGCCCAATGGCTATTGGCGACAGGAATTTGTCAAACTGACCCAGCTTGCCGCCGGGCATGACGATAGTTGAAGGGGCGATGGATATTTCGGGTGAGGCACCGAATAGGGCCTCACCCTCGCCGCCTTGATCGCCAGCGCAAGACACCGGTGACGAACAGCACCGCCGGCAGCAGTCCGCACAGCGCGACCAATAGGCGCCCGGCCAGTCCGCCGGCCGAACCATCGTGCAGCGGGTGCAGCCAGTTGTTGATCGCGCTGCCAGGCTGCGCCTTTCCCGCGTCGTGGATCGCCAGGACCTTGCCGCTGCCGCTGTCCACCCAGACATAGCTGTGCGGGAAACGGAAGCTGGGGTCGCCCGGGACCTGCATTCTCAGGCGGAAATGCCCGCCCTCCTCCGGTGGCGTTTCGATCCACGCAAGACGGGCGCCGGGTAGCGCCGAGCGGCCAGCACGTACGATTTGGGCGACGCTGACCGACTGGACGGAGAGAGTCGAGGCCGGATGGACATGGGGCATGGCGTCGACCGGCAGACCGGCGGCGACAAGCGTCGTATCGCTCTCCTCCGGCAGTGCCAGCATGATCCCGGTCGCCGTCAGGATCAGCAGAAACACCAGACCGAACAGCCCGGTGAGCTTGTGCCAGTCCCGCAGGCTCCGGTGCGGATGGGCGCCGGGTTTGAGTCGCAACGCCTTGGTCCAGGAACCTTTGGGCCACCAGGCCCAGAGACCGCTGAGCAACAGCGCGAGCAGCACGAAGCCCAGCCAGCCGAGCACAGTGCCGCCGGCCTCCCCGAGCAGCAGCCGGTAATGCAGATCATAGATGAAGGTCACCGCATATTCGCCCCAATAGTCGCGGCGCAACACCTTCGAGCCATCGGGGGGGAGCCAGACCATCATCGGCCGGAAATCATGGCCGGCCCGCTCCGGCGGATTATAGTAGCGGGCAGGGATCGCGCCGGGCTTGCCGGTGACTTCAAACCGCCACGGCCCCCGTTTGTCCGGGTAGGTCTGGCGCACGGTGGCCAAGGCCCGGTCCCAGTCGGGCATGCCCGCCTCCACCCGGATTTCCGGATGCAGCATGGCATCCAGTTCCGGGTAGAAGGTGAGGACCGAACCGGTCAGACCCAGCAAGACCAGCAAGCCGCCAATGCCCAGCCCCAGCCACAGATGGAGCGTGCGCACCGCGCGGCGCAGCCGGTCTCCCTTGCCCTGCATCAGAAGCGCAGTCGGGCGCTGGCGGTGACATTGCGGCCATTGGCCGGGCTGTGCAGCGTCTGCGACCCGTCCCACCAGACATATTCATAATAGCTGTCACCCAGATTCTTGATCGCCAGACCGAGTTCGACCTTCCCGTTCAGCCGATAGGCGATGCTGGCGTCGAATATATTCAGATCTCCCCATTTGCCTTCCGCATTGGCGGTGGTGAGATAGTAAGAGGATTGTCCGCGCCCGGTCAGCGACAGGGTCAGCGGTTCCAGCGGAGAATATTCGATACCGCCGGACCAGAGCCAGCGCGGCGTGTGATTGATCTCGTTCCCGGCCAGTTCGGGCGTCGCCGGCGATGGCACCGATATTATGGCCTTCTGCCAGGACAAAGCGCCCCACAAAGACAGGCCGGCCATCGGCCTGACGCTCAACTGAACATCGACGCCATTGCGGTCGGTGCCGCCGACATTCTCGAAATCGCCGAGCGGATCGTTGAGTTTGCGGGCGATTTCTCCGGTGGCGCTCTGCTCCCAATAAGCGATCCGTGCCTCGACCATGTCGCCAAGCTGGTATTTTGCGCCCAGTTCCCAGCCGCTATTGATCGACGGGGCCAGATCGATCTGGCGCGGCGGGATCAGATAGGCGCCCGATCCCAGACCGATCTGGAATGTCTTGCCCCAGTTGCCGTAGAGCGTGACGCCGTCGGTCGGGAAGACCGCGACCGAGAGCTTGGGCTGGTCGATGCTGCCATAGTCGTTGATCGGCGCGGACGTATCGCTCAGCAAATTATCGAAGTCGCCGCCGACCCAGTCGATCCGGTAGGCGGGCGTGATCCGCAGCCAGTCCGCCGGTTCGATGATCGCCTGGACATAGGCGCCGCCGACCGAAAGCTCGAACTGCTGGTCGCGGGTCTGGCTGGTCGGCACGCGCTCGACCGAGAGCCAGCGGGCCGAGCGACTGTCCTGCCATTCGATATTGCCGCCCGCCTCCAGCATCAGCGGCACGCCGGACAGATCGCCGTGCCAGTGGAGCGCGGTCGAGACACCATATTGGTCTTCCTGCGTCAGGCGGCGCTGCTGCGAGGCTCCGGCGGAGAATTTGACAAAACGATCGTCGCGGAAACGGTTGTAATAGGTCATCGCCGTCCAGTCGAGCCGGTCGGACAAGGACGCGTCGAGCGTCAGCGCATATTGTTGCAGACCGCGGGAATCCCCGTCAGATTCGTTATAGTCGTTGGTCATGCGCGGGTTGGCACGGCTGTCATCGAAGGTCAGATAGCCGGGCTCTTCCGCGTCCGCGTCATAGTAACGCGCAATGGCACCCAGCGTAACGTCTTCTCCCAGCGCCAGCCCCCATTTGCCGGACAGGCTGAACCGCTGGCTGTCGCTATGATCGCGGAAACCATCACTCTCCCGATAGGCGATTTGGTAATTTTGCGTGATATCGCCGCTTTCCAGACCGGCGACCAGCTGCCCTTCGAAGCTGTTGTAGCTGCCAACCGAGCCGCGCGCGTCGACATAGGTGCCACCGGAGCGGGTAATGATATTGGCGCTGCCGGCAATGGCGTGCAGGCCATAGCGCGGGTCGGAGGTGCCACGGACGACCTCGATCCCTGCTATGTTCAGCGGAAAGGCCATGTCGATATAGGGCATATTGCCATCGTTGCTGTTCGAGGGGACGCCGTCGATCAGCAGCTTGACCGCGTTGATATTGCCCTCGCCATTGAAGCCGCGCATCGAAAATTTGCCGCTGGTCGTGCCCTGGTTGAAGTCTGTCACCAATATGCCCGGCATCCGGCCGATCAGTTCGTAGACATTGTCGACATCGGCGTTCTGCGCAATGTCACCGCCCAGCCGGTCGACCGAAGTCAGGACATTGTCGGTGCTGCCGGCCATGCCGCGCGCGGTGACGACGATTTCGCCGACCGAGAAGCTGGTGTCGGGCTTGTTTGTGGCGGCAGCAGAGGCATCGCTGCCCTCTTCTGATCCTTCGGCCAGAACAGGAACAGCATTGACGGCAAACAGGAGACCTGCGGCCAGCGCAGGATAGGAAATCTTCATTATGGGTATCCGATATTGATGGGTTCAAACATGATATTGCGGTTTGAACGCAGCCGGATCGGGTTTGATATATGGCGCGTGGCGATACGGACCTTGCCGGTCCGCCACCGTTTTTGCGCATTGGATTTTACCGGATGGCTGCGTCAGGCAGCCAGCGGTGGCCCTCTGGAGGGCGGGCGCAGGCGTGGCGTATCGCTTGCCCCGGACGATATCTGCGGCGCGAATGCGAGCGCCAGAACAAAAGCGATGGCGGAAGCGAGCAGCGCCAGGTCCACGCCAGCAACCGCGCTTTTCGCCAGTCCGGTATAAGGGCAATCATTCTTGCCCTTTTCATGCTCCGCGCCGGCAGATTCTTTCATCGGGATCGATATTTCTCGGGTAAGCTGTTCGCCGGTGGAATCGGAGCAGATGACGACGGTCAGCACCATATTGTCGCTCGTCACCATATAGCCTGCCGGAACCAGCAGCTTGAACAGCAATGCGGCGGCGAGCAAACAGGCCGCCAGCGTACCATTGCGGCGGATCAGGGTGCGGATCGAATCCATCGGCGCCTGTTAATTGGTTCGCTTCGGCTTGTCATCAGCGAAGACACGCTGCATCGCCAAGCTTAGCTACGTTGCCCGCAACCTTTCCTAACTTGCTGCGCGCCAGTGGAGATCGCTAGGGACGCGCTCCGGCAAACACCCTCTCCCGTTTCGCCGGTACATCAACAGAAAGCAGTATCGTCATGTCCCGTTTCACTACTCTCGCCGCCAACCGCCCGGCCTCCTCGCTGGCCAGCCTCCTGCTCGCCGGTGCGGCGCTTTGCATGCCGGGTACGGCGCAGGCGACGGACGGTTATTTTGTCAACGGCGTCGGCGCCAAGTCCAAGGGCGCTGGCGGCGTGTCTATCGCGATGCCGCAGGATGCATTCGGGATTGCCACCAACCCGGCTTCGGCGACCGCCATCGAGCACCGGCTGGACGTCGGCTTCGAGATTTTCATTCCCGACCGCGGCTCCGAGATTATCGGCAATCAGGCGGGGCTCGACGGGGTCTATTCGGGCAATGATGCCAATCCCTTCATCCTGCCCGAATTTGCCTATGTCCGCCCGGTTTCCGACACCGTCTCGATCGGCATTGCGGTCAATGGCAATGGCGGCATGAACACCGATTACAAGAGCAATCCCTTCGCCAGCTTCGGTGCCACCGGATCGGCGGGCGTGAATCTGCGGCAGATTTCGATCGCGCCGACGATTGCGGTGGAGATTGCCGAGGGGCAGAGCGTTGGCGTGTCGCCGCATTTCGTGGTGCAGAGCTTTGAGGCCAATGGCATCCAGCCGTTCGCCGCCAATTCGCAGGACCCGGCGAATTTCACCAACCGCGGTGAGGACTGGGCCTTCGGCGCGGGATTCCGCGTGGGCTATCTCGGTTCCTTTGGCGACAATTTCCGCGTCGGCGCTTTCTACCAGTCGAAAGTCTGGACCACCGAGTTCGACCACTATGCCGGACTGTTCGCCGAACAGGGCGGTTTCAACATGCCCGCATCCTGGGGCGTCGGCGTTTCGGTCGACGCTACCCCGAAGCTGACGCTGGGCGCGGACTTCAAGCATATCGAATATTCGGACGTCAATTCGGTCGGCAACCCGATAGCCTCGCTGCTGCAGGGCGTCCCGTTCGGCGCGGATGACGGCCCAGGCTTTGGCTGGGACGATGTCGATGTGTGGAAATTCGGCGCGGTCTATCAGGCCAGCGACAAGCTGGCTGTGCGTGCTGGATACGGACGCTCAGCCAACCCGATCCCGCAATCGGAGACTCTGCTCAATATATTGGCACCGGGCGTCGTCCGCGATCATTTCACCGTAGGTGCGACGTACAAGCTATCGGAGAAATTCGAAATCACCGGCTATGCAATGCGCGCGCCGCGCCAGACCGTGAACGGATCCGGATCTATCCCCGCACCCTTTGGCGGCGGCGAAGCGAATATCCATCTGGCCGAAACGGCTATCGGCTTTTCGCTGGGCTTTGGTTTCTAGACCGGACTCAGCAGTGATAGGCTTCAGCGGTCATCCTCGATCATGGGGATGACCGCTGAAGCCTAAATAACCAATCAAATCAGCTTCTGACCCCGAGACGGTCGGCGGCCCATTTGATCGTCGGACCCTGGATGATGCTCGACAACAAGACGACGAAAAAGACGACATTGAAAATCGCGAAGGCACCCGGCACACCGGCGACCATCGGGAATGTCGCGAGCACGATCGGCACCGCGCCGCGCAATCCTGCCCAGGACACGAACAGCTTCGATCGCCAGTCAAACTGGCGGAAGGGCGCGAGGCAGATGAAGACGCTCAGCGGTCGCGCGACAAACATCAGTATGAAGGTAATCGAAAGCCCCGGTATGATGACCGGAGCGAGATTGGACGGCGTGACCAATAGGCCGAGAGTGAAGAACATCACCACCTGGGAGAGCCAGGCCATGCCGTCCTGAAAGCCGGACACGGTGTCTCTGGCGGCGTATGTTCTGTTCCCTGCGACAATGCCTGCCAGATAACTCGCAAGGAAACCGTTGCCGGCCAGCACTTCGGCAAGGCCGAAGGCGATCAGGGCGGCTGCTATGGAGATGACAAAGGCCAGCCCGCCTTGCTGATAGCCGCCGCGTTTCAGGATTTCGGGCATGGCAAAGCCGATACCGACACCGACGATCGCGCCCATGACCATCTGGATGACGAAATCGGGCGCGAGCTGGAGCGGGGAAGCCGAGGGGCTCTCTATGAGGAACAGCAACGCACCGACGAGAAAGATCGCCATGGGATCGTTCGAGCCGGATTCGGTCTCGATCAGCGCCGGAACATCGCCGTGAAGATCGAGACCCGAGCTACGCAACACGGCAAATACCGCCGCCGCATCGGTCGAGGCGATAACCGCGCCCAGCAAGGCGCCCTGCAACGGACCGAAGCCCAAGATGAAAATCGCCGAGAGCGCGACAATAGCTGCGCTGATCAGAACGCCGATGGTCGCCAGCAGCAAGGCTGGCACCGCCATCCGCCGGACGTCGCGCCAGTCGGTGCCCATGCCGCCGGAGAAGAGGATGAACAAAAGACAGGCGATGCCGATACCCTGGGTCAGTTCGAAATTTTCAAAGTAGAAGCCGCCGGGTCCTTCGACGCCAGCCAATATGCCGAGACCGATAAATCCGATCAGAGCGGGAAAGCCGAACCGACTGGACAAGGTCCCGGCCAGCACGGTCGTGAACAATATCACGCCCAGAATCAGCAAGGTCAGTTCGGTGTTGAAGAAAGTCATGTATCTCCTGACCATCGGGGGTTTATCAATATATCTAATAGCACGGCGAGCGAGATGTCGAGAGTGAAACGGTTTCGTTCGCTTCGGTTGACACTGCCAGTGCCGCCGGTCATAATTCGCCCTCGCCTCACATCCCCCAAAAGCGGAGACAGAGCCCGTCATCCGGCGGGCATGACGCCATGCAGCAGTTCCAGAGCGAAAGCCTATCCGTCATAGATAGCATTCCCTTCCTTCCCAACCTCGCGCCCTCGGGCCAAACGCTCGTCGGGATCGCTATACTCCTTGCCATTGCGTGGGTCGGCAATTTCATCATCAAGCATATCGTGCTGCGGATCGTCACGCGCTGGATGCCCTATGAAGATCTCACGCCCTTGCCTGTCGCGGCGCGGCTGGCCAATATCGTGCCGGCGCTTATCATCTCGAACGGTATCGGCGCGGTTCCCCATTTGACGACGCCGGTTGTGACCCTGGTCAGCAATGTGGTGTCCGCCTCGATCATCCTGTTCATCGGCATGGCGCTGAGCAAGGCGCTCACTCTCGCCAACGATATTTACGAACATCGGCCGAGCTCCGCGACCCGCCCAATCAAGGGCTATATCCAGCTGTTCAAGATCATTCTCTATGTCGGGGCCACCATCCTGATCATCGCGGCGCTGATGGATGAATCGCCATTACTTCTCCTGTCCGGTCTCGGCGCGATGGCCGCGGTCGTCCTGCTGGTTTTCAAGGATACGCTACTGTCGCTGGTTGCCTCGGTGCAACTGACCTCGAACGACATGCTGCGCGTCGGTGACTGGATCGAGATGCCGGCGCTGAATGCCGACGGCGATGTCATCGATATCGCGCTGCACACGGTCAAGGTGCAGAACTGGGACAAGACGATCACCACCATTCCCACCCATCGCCTGATCTCGGAGAGTTTCAAGAACTGGCGCGGCATGTCTGAAGCGGGCGGGAGACGGATCAAGCGGTCGATCTTCATCGACCAGAACGGCATCCGCTTTCTGACCCACGACGAAAAGGAAGCGTTTCGCCGCTTCCAGCTGCTCGACGAATATCTCGGTCACAAGCAGGCCGAACTGGGCGAATGGAATGCCGCGATCGAGAAAGCCGGGCGCGACGAGGTTAACGCCCGCCGGGTTACCAATATCGGTACGTTCCGCGCCTATGTTGTCGAATATCTGCGTGCAAACAGCCAGATTGCGGACGGGATGACGCTGCTTGTGCGCCAGCTCGACCCGACACCGAAAGGCCTGCCGATAGAGATTTATTGCTTCACCAACACGACCGACTGGAACGCCTATGAAGATATCCAGTCGGACATTTTCGACCATATGCTGGCTATCCTGCCCGAATTCGGGCTGCGGCCCTTTCAGGAACCCAGCGGTCTGGATTTGCAACGCGGGCTGGCGGCGTAATAGCGGAAGTCGCGACACGTCCGGCTTGTCTCAGCGGACAAAATTGTCCGCCAGCTGCAGGTCACGGACGAATTTTGCATATTCGACCTGCCTCCCCTGCTCGTCGGGAATGCGCAGCAGATAGGACGGGTGCACCGTTATCAGCATCGACCGGCCATCCGCGCCGGGCAATATTTCGCCGCGGTGGCGCGAGATTGTGACAGCCTTGCCGGTCAGGCAGCGGGCGGCGGTTGCGCCCAGCGCCACGACCAGCTTGGGATTGACCAGTCGAATTTCCTGTTCGACCCACCAGCGGTAGTAATTGATCTCGCCGACATTGGGAGTTTCGTGGATGCGCCGCTTGCCGCGCGGGGTAAATTTGAAGCGTTTCACGGCGTTGGTGAGGAATGTCTGCTGCCTGTCGATATGGGCCTGCTCCAGCGCGCGGTCGAGCATTTGGCCCGCCGGTCCGACAAACGGCTTGCCCTCCCAGTCCTCCTGATCGCCGGGCTGCTCGCCGATGATCATGATGTCGGCATGGTCCGGCCCAATGCCGCGGATGAATCGGCCGGAGAATTTTTCACTTGGCGCGTCCGGTTGCTGTTCCAGCAGCGCATAGAGCTGATCC
>JBALUX010000060.1:0-15253 GCA_036963725.1 Parasphingorhabdus sp.
GGAAAAGATTCTACCGGCTCCAGATCCTGAAAGACAGCAAGACATCTGTGCCGATCATCGATGAAGCCGGGCTGTCGACCGATACCGTCACCCTGTCGGATCTGGCGGACGGGGAATATTACTGGCGCGTCGGTGTGATCCAGTTTTCCAGCGATCCCGACGATCCGGAAGCGATCGAGAAATGGACCGATTTCGAAAAAATGACCGTGGCCAACTAGCTGTCCGGGGCCGCCTCTTGACCGATTCTCTGCCAAGACGAGTTCGCCGATGAGGTTGCGCCAGCGACTCGGTGTGGAATGGCTGGCTGTGGCATTGCTGGCATCCTGTATGGTGGTGGCTCTGGGCTATTGGGACAGCCTGTCGCGCTTCGACAATCTGGTTTATGACCAGCTGTCCGGCCTTGACCGGCCGGCACCGTCACCGGATATAATGATTGTCGAAATTGATGAAGACAGCCTTGCTACGTTCGGGAAATGGCCATGGCCGCGGCAACGGCACGCCGAATTGTTCGAGCAGTTGGCAGCTGGTAATCCGAAAGCGGTCGGTTTCGATATTCTGCTCAGTGAACCCGGCGAACCCGAAGGTGATGAGGCGCTGGCGCAATCCATGGCGGGACTCACCAACCTGTTCCTGCCGCTGCATTTTGTTTTTCCCGGCAGCAATGGCGCAGCCTATGATGTGAGACAGCCGATTGTCCCGTTCACGGACGCTGCGGCTGGACTGGGACATGTAAACCTGCTGTTCGACTCCGACGGGGTCGTTCGCCGCGCCAATCTGTGCTTTGGCGACAAGCCGTCGGGAACGGACTGGCCGCATCTGATGGAAAAAATCTTTGAGGCGGTCGAGGGCGGCCCGTCTCCCGCTTATGCCCGACTGGACAATTGTGATCAAAAGCTGCTGATGCCCTTTGCCGAGCGCGGCGTATATCAATCCATATCCTATGCCGCATTGGCCAGAGGGCAGGTTCCGGCGGCATTCGTGCAGGACAAGATCATATTGATCGGTGCAACTGCGAACGGCATGGGCGATCAATATCCGGTTCCGCTCGGTGATGGCGGTACCCTCGCCGGGGTCGAAATCATGGCCAATCTTTACAGCGCAATTGTGCGCGATGATTTCATCCTGCCCATTTCCTCTGCGCAGCAACTGGCGCTATCGCTGTTGCCGGTCTGGATTTTGCTGCTCGGATTCTGGCGTTGGCGTCCGCGGACCACGATCATCGTCTCCTTCGCCCTGATATTGACGATCCTGCTGGCCAGTGCAGTGCTTATGCAATTCTCGCTCTGGTTCGCGCCTGGAACCGCCCTGTTGGGCGTGTTGATCGTATATCCTGTCTGGGGCTGGCGCCGTTTGCAGGCGACGAGCGATTTCATGGATAGCGAACTGAAGCATTTCGGCCGCTCAAGCATTGATATACCGATCATGCGGACGGAACTCGGACCCGTCGATGTCATCACCGGTCAGGCGGAACAGCTGACCCATGCGATTTCCCATGTCCGTGATTTGCGGCGGTTCATTAGCGATGCGCTCAGAAATCTTCCGGATCCGATGTTCATCACCGATCTCAGGGGCAAGGTGACATTCGTTAACCGGCTGGCGCAGACCGGTATGGAAGACGGCGCTCAGGACCTTGCACTGGATGACATGCTCGATCGCTTTGTCTCCGCCGATGATCTTCAGGAGGTTAAGGATTATCTCAATCAGAAAAGCAGGCCGACTAAGCAGGATTATGTCGAATTTACCTCCAGCGACGGACAGATTTTCGCCATGCGCCGCGCGCCGGTGGCGTCGGATGAGGGCTTGCTAAGAGGGTATATCCATTATCTCGCCGATATCACCGAAGTTGCCAATGCCGCACAGCAACGTGAAGAAGTCTTACAGTTGCTTTCTCACGACATGCGCGCGCCCCAGGCGGCCATTCTGGCTCTTCTCGATGGCCGGGAGGCCGACGACACCACCGGCCGGATCGAAGGTCATGCGCGTCGCACCCTGGCGCTAGCAGATAATTTTGTCGGTCTGGCGCTGATAGAATCCAGCGAATTTTCCGGCGAGGATATATTGCTCGCCGAACTGGTCGAGGAGGCCAATGACAGTCTGTGGCCCCTCGGACATGCCCGGGAAATCCGCTGTGAAGTCGATGACCAGTCCGATGGCGCCTTTGTCCACGTCGAACCCTCCAGCCTCTACCGCTCTTTCGTCAATCTGATCGACAATGCGATCAAATATAGTCCTGATGGCGGCGTTGTGACGATCATGATCCGCGTGACCGAACTGGATGGGGAACCCTTTGTATCGGTCGCCATTTCTGATCAGGGCGAGGGAATATCCGAGGCGATCCTGGGTCAGTTGTTCGAACGTTTCGCCAGCGATGACCGAATGGCAAACTCATCGATAAAGGGAGCCGGGCTGGGGCTGAATTTTGTCGCGAAAGTTATCGAAAGGCACGGTGGTCACGTCAGAGGAGAAAACCGCCGCGATGGCGGTGCTTGCTTTACCGTGCTTCTGCCGCTCGCGCCTGATCTCGAGGATCAGTCCGAATGAATCATTCAATGCCCTGACGGGTGCGGATTGTACTGCGCGGGCTGTCGGTCGGTTCCCGGTCCAGCCCGGACAGGGCGGAATCGATCAGGAAGGGCAAGGATTGGGCTATCGTAGCTTTGCAATGATATTCTGCGGCGCTGCCAGAATAGAGCTTCTTGCCACGGACCTGATCGAAAAGATTGACCGTCAGTCGATATTCGTGATCCTTGCAGGACTGGAAGCTTTTCTGGCTTTTTGCTGCAGCTATCGATTGTTTGGCATCTTTCGCGCCCGCATCAACGGCAATATCGGCTGGCCGATCGGAAAGCGCTACATGGAGCAGGATGGATGCATCCGGAGAAGATTCATAGCCTCTCTCGTTGAGCGATTTAGCGACCAGATCACGGGCAACCGTCAGATCGCGATTGGCAACTGCATCTATGGGAGAGGTGGTGAATTTTTTCTGTGTCGGCGCGGCAATCACCTGATGCGTCTGAACGCGGGTCTGTATCGGTCCGGCACAGCCAGAAACCGTCATTGCGCCCGCCAATATCCATGAGAGTGATCGGATCATCACCTTCTCCGCTGATTTCATTCAAGACGATTTGATAGTCTGTCGAGCCGGAAAAGTCACGCGAATAGGCTTTGCGCTAATGGGCCTATCGGGTCAGCGCGTAGTAGATCACATAGAACCAGGAGAAAAATCCGTGGATGATCGCCCACAAGATCGACTTGTGCGTGGTAAAGCTGATGGCAATCGCCAGCGCGCTGCCAAAGCCGACACCCTTGCTGACGATCTCCTTGCGGACGTAGGTGACACCTCTACGCATCGGCGATTCTCCTGGCGCATAATCTTCCGGACGCATCCGTTCGGGCTTGATCTTGTCCACCATGATCAGGCAGCTTCCCGCGCACGGTCAGACAGTTCCTGATTGAGCATTTCAGCAAGCAGGAAGGCCAGCTCTAGCGATTGTGCGGCGTTGAGGCGTGGATCGCAATGGGTATGATAGCGATCACCGAGCGACGCATCAGTGATAGCAACGCCGCCGCCAGTGCATTCGGTCACATTCTGGCCGGTCATCTCGCAGTGGATGCCGCCGGCAAATGTGCCTTCTGCCCGGTGCACGGCAAAAAAGCCGCGCACTTCGCTGAGGATGCGGTCGAACGGCCGTGTCTTGTAGCCGCTCTCCGCCTTGATGACGTTTCCGTGCATCGGATCGCAGGACCAGATGACCGGATGGCCGGACTTTTTCACCGCCCGGACCAGAGGAGGCAGGCCGCTTTCGATCTTGTCGTGGCCGAAGCGTGTAATCAGCGTAATCCGTCCCGGTTCGCGCGCCGGATTGAGCGTGTCGAGCATTTTCAGCAGCGCGTCCGGTGTCAGCGATGGGCCGCATTTCAGTCCGATTGGATTGCCGATGCCGCGCAGAAACTCGACATGGGCAGAGCCCTCGAAACGGGTGCGATCGCCGATCCACAGGAAATGGGCGCTGGTATCATACCAGTCGCCGGTCAGACTATCCTGACGGGTCAGGCATTCCTCATAGGGCAGCAACAGCGCTTCGTGACTGGTGTAGAAAGATGTGGCTTTTAATTGCGGCACGGTGTCCGGGTTGATGCCGCAGGCTTCCATGAAAGACAGGGCTTCGCCGATCCGGTCGGCCATTTCCTCGAATTTCTTCGCCCAGGGGCTGCGCGCCATGAAATCATGGGTCCAGCCGTGAACCTGCTTGAGATTGGCATAGCCGCCGGTCGAGAATGCGCGGAGCAGATTGAGCGTCGCTGCTGCCTGGTTATAGGCACGGACCATCCGTTCCGGATCGGGATCACGCTGGCTGCTGTCAAATTCAATGCCGTTGATAATATCGCCGCGATAGCTTGGCAGTTCGACGCCGTCCTGCACCTCCACATTGGAGGAGCGAGGCTTGGCAAACTGGCCCGCCATCCGGCCGACCTTCACGATGGGCAGCTTTGACGCATAGGTCAGCACTACCGCCATCTGGAGGATGACGCGAAACGTGTCGCGAATATTGTTCGGATGGAACTCGGCAAAGCTCTCGGCGCAATCGCCGCCCTGCAGCAAAAATGCCTTGCCGGCTGCTACTTCAGCGAGGTCCTGTTTCAGGCTACGGGCTTCACCGGCAAAGACCAGCGGCGGATAGCTGCCAAGCAGTTCTTCCGTTGCCGCGAGTTTTGTGGCGTCCGGATATTCGGGCATGTGCAGCCCTTCAAAATCCCGCCAGCTATTTGCCGTCCAATTCGTCGCCATCAGAGCGCTCCGCTTCATTTCCAATAAAATCGAGTGCCTTTAGGCGGGAGTCAATGGCGATGGCAAGGGAAACCCATTGTTGGTTGCCTGCGAAACTATCGGCAAATAGCCGCGTCGATTTAGCCGCCGGGCTTTTTCTTCCAGCTGCCGCTGTTGCGAAATTCCGGCTTGATCTGGCTGACATCGGGCAAGTTCTGTCCGGCGAAGGCTTTGTCGCCACCTCTCGCTTTCGCTTCGCTGCTATAATTGGGGGCCTGGTAAGAGCGCGCAGCGGCTGCATCAAGCGCCGGAGCAGGCCGGTCATGCCTGCGAGCATTGTCAGCCATTTGTGCTGCGGTTTTTTCCGACTGAATGGCTTCAGCTTCGGCCTTGCGCCGTCCCGCTTCATAGGCTTTTTCCAGCGCGATCGGATCAAGCGAACCGGCAGGTTTGGTGTCGCGTACGGCAGCGTAGCTGCGCGGTTTCGGCACCGGTAAAGGTTCGCCGCCGCTATATCTCTGGCTGAACGCGCCGGCTTTTCCGGCATTGCCTTTCCAGCTATAGAAACGATGCGCTCCGATGGTCCCAAGGAATCGCAGGCTGGGCGCCCAATAAGGATAGACATAGCTTGCGTGATAATGGGTTGCGGTACCGACGGTCGTGTAGCTTTTTCCGGCGAGTGCTTCAGCAGCAACCTTCTTCGCGCGGTTCCAGTGAAAGCTTGCGGCTTTGCGGCGCAATGAACCGTCGCAGGTATAGGTAAACTGGCAACCGTTTGCACGCTCGCTACCCTGATAGATCACGCCGCACACCGTGCCCGGATAGCTGGGATGACGGACTCGGTTCAATATGACTTGGGCGACGGCGCGCTGTCCGGCATCGGGTTCCATTCCGGCTTCGTAGTAAATCGCCTGCGCCAGACAGTAGAGCGCCCGGCTATCATCCGTCGCCGAGCCGTGAAAAGCGGTCTGGCGGATGAGATGGGCTGCTGATGCCCGATCCGTGTCATCGCCGGACATATCCGGTAAATCTTCAATCGTTCCGGCTCCGGGCTCTGCGAGCGGATCAACGCCGAAACCGCCGTAATTTTGCGGGGTCGCATAATCGGGATCGATGAAATAAAAGGCGGAACCGGCAAAATTTTCTTCGGCGCGCTCGACCGACTGCAATCGGGGATCGCTGGGACTGAACTGCTGCGCATCGACGCTCGATTGCGGCATGGTTGCCGGGATCAGGACCAGACTGATCAGGAAAAACGCCGTCAATATTTGTTCGCGGATCGTCAGTTTTGCAAAGGGTCTGCGTTGTTTTGTTGGCGATGACGGCTGGGGACCTATTGCCTGTTCACCGGTTTCTGCGTCGTCTGGAACCGTTTCCGCCATGCCCGGCGGTGCCGGAATCGGGCCACCCAGCCCATAATCAGGGATATTGCTGCTCAAATGTGGAACATAGGGTGGAGGTACGCGCACGAGTTTCAATGCCTGATTTGGCCCAAACGGGCAGGTGAGGCGGGATATAGCCTATTATTGCGGGGACTGCGCGCCATGTGAACATGCTGTTCCAACATGGGACGCGGCTATGCGGGATGTTAAACGGTTAACGCATTTCGCCGTGCCTGCGTATTCACCAGATATTGTGCAACCATATAACCGGCGATACCGAAAATTATCCCGCCAATCGCTGGCGCAACAACGATTCCGTCGAGCCCGTAATATTCACGACCGAGCCAGAGAAATGGTAGAAGTCCGAGCGTATTGCGCAGCCAGTTCATCAGCGTGGACCAGCTGGGATGACCGAGATTGTTGCAAGCGGCATTGCTGATAAACAACATCCCGTTGAAGAAGAACAGCGGGGTCAGGAAGACGGCGAAGAGCCAGAATACATGCCGCCCTTCGCCCACCAGATGGAATGCGGTGCTGATCGGTCCGCTGAGCAGATACAGGATCGGCCAGATCAGCAGAGTGTAGGCGATAGCGAACAGGGTCGCCTGCTGGATCGTCGTGCGGACCCGGTCAAATTTCAGCGCGCCGAAATTCTGGCCGATGATCGGTCCGACTGCGCCAGACAGCGAGAACATCAGGCAGAAAGCCACCGGCACGACCCGTCCGACGACAGCAAATCCCGCGATTACGTCATTGGAATAGTCGGCGATGAAACGATAGGAGATGAAGCCGCCGATCGGCGTGGCGACATTGGTCAGGATAGCCGGGATCAGGATCGCCATGATCGGCCGGATATCGGTGCGAAAACTGGGCAGGGAAAAACGGTCGAAGCCACCGTAGCTTCTGACGATCGTCCAGATCGCGAGCATCGCCGAGATGACGACCGCACAGGCGCTGGCGATAGCAGCGCCATTCATGCCCCAGCCGAAGCCGAAGATGAAGATCGGATCAAGAATGGCGTTGGTGATGCCCATGCTGAGGGTGACGTGCATCGAGCGCTGGGCAGCACCGTGGGCACGCAGAAAGCCGGAGCAGACCATGGCCGCGACGCTGAACGGCATGAATGGCGCAACGATCCGGATATAGCTGGATGCGGCCTGATTCGCCGCTCCGTCGGCACCGGCCAGTTCCAGAATTTCCGGAGCAAAAACGAAGAATACGATCGCCAGCGGCACGATCATCATCGTGCTGAGCACCATGATATTGGTCAGATAGCGCCGCGCTCGATCCGGATCACCCTGACCGATATGACGGGCAGCAAGCGCGCTGGTGGCAATCATCAGGCCGATATGGAAGGCCGTCCCGAAAAACAGGATCGTGGCGGCAAAACCCATCGCCGCAGTCAGCGCACTGTCCGCCAGCTGCGCAATGTAAAACAGATCGGCAAAGTCGACCAGAAACATGGTCAGCATGCCGATACTGGCGGTCAGCGACATGGTCGTAATATGCCGCAAGGGGCTGCCGGTCAGAAATATTGCGGGTTGTGTCGTGATATTATCTGTTCCACTGAAAATCGCCCGGCCGGAACTGGCAATGGCGGAAAAGATATTTTGCCCTATAGTCTTTTGCCAAGGGGTCAATTCATCTCTATTGGAAATTGATCTTTGGAGAGCGTCGGATGATCTATCGAAAAGCACTGATCGCGCTGATGATTGTGGCATTGGCGGGTTGTTCTTCAGCTGAGGAAGAAAACGCATCGGCAGCAGATGAACGCGGCGTTTTCGAGCGTCGAAATACCGCGCCCGACCCGTCAGATAACAGCCTGACGCCTCGTAGCGCGGAACAGGCTTATGCGCGGACCGCGCTCAATTGCATCAACCAGCAATATCCCAACAAGATCAGTCATGTCCTGAACAGCGCCGCCGATGTCGCGGAGCCGGCAAAGCTGACGCCCGTCTTCTACGGCTGTTTCGACTGGCATAGCGCGGTCCACGGGCACTGGTTGCTGGCCCGCCTTTGGGGACAGGATCTGGTTCCTGAAATGGATGACGAGATCTACGCAGTGCTGGCAGCGAATTTTACAGCCGAAAAAATTGCCGGCGAACTGGCCTATTTTCGAGGTGCCGACCGGGCCGCGTTCGAGCGGCCCTATGGCATTGCGTGGTTTTTGCAATTGACCGCCGAATTGCGCGAAACTGCAGATGGTAAAGGCGACAAGGCAGAGCAGGCCAAGGCTTGGCTTGCCCGGCTGCAGCCGCTGGAGGCTTTGATCGTCGGCAATATCAAGGACTGGCTGCCGAAACTGGCTTATCCGATCCGGCTGGGGACCCACAACCAGTCCGCCTTTGCCTTTGGCTTGTTCCTCGATTGGGCCGCTCGCAGCGGTGATGCTGAAATGGCCAGTCTGGTCCGCAACAAGGCCTTGAGTTTCCACCGCAAGGACCGCAATTGTCCGATGGCTTATGAACCTTCGGGCGAGGATTTCCTGTCCTCCTGTCTGATGGTTGCCGATCTGATGCGGCGGGTGATGGACGGTGGTGAATATGCCCGCTGGCTGTCGGCCTTTCTGCCGAACATTCCAGAAGATGGCAGCGACGACTGGCTTGCCATCGGCATTGTCAACGACCCGACCGACGGAAAGCTGGTGCATCTAGACGGTCTCAATCTGTCACGGGCCTGGGCGCTGGAAGGCATGGCTTCCGCGCTTCCAGCCAATGATCCGCGGCGCGCTTCGCTTCTCGCATCGGCCAGTCTGCACGGCAATTCCGGAGAGCTGTCTGTGCGGACGCCGCATTATGCCGGCAGCCACTGGCTTGCCAGTTTTGCGACCTATTGGCGCACAGCGCGGGGAATCAATAAAAATAGCAGCAATCCGGATTCGTGAAGCCGGACTCTTCCATTCGACCGGCGCAAAATGCCGAGGCCCCGGGGCCTTCTCTTTTTAACCGGTTGTTTCCCGTCAATCGCGATATCGCGATAAAGTCGATTTTCGGCGTCTGGAGCGCCTATTTTCTGTTCGCAACCAGCCGCGTTCTATATGTGACGCAGACCAATGCAGATGCCCTATTCGTCCAGCGCATCCTGATGACCAGCATCTGCATCACCTTCACCTGGCTGCTCTATCGCTTGTTGATTGCGGTGCGCCGGAACGGCATGGGGGCTGCGATATTCATGCTTACCTTGCCGACCATGATCCTCGCCAATTATATCGCTATTCTCGACCAGATAGTCTTCGACCATGACGCTGCGCTGTTCGACTTGTCCTATTTGCTCGATCCGGTTGATTTCGCTTCCTTCGACTGGGCCTATGTTCTGGACGAGGCGTTTACCCGCTATTTCATTCTGGCCAGCTGGGGCGCGCTCTATCTGGCGCTGTCGCACAGCAAGGATGTGCAGCGGATGATGGTGCACAGTCGGCAGCTGGAACGGGTCAACCGGGCGAGTGAATTGCGGGCGCTGCGCTACCAGTTGAATCCCCATTTCGTTTTCAATGCACTCAACTCGGTCAGCAGTCTGATCATCGATCGACAGAATGAGCAGGCGGAAAAACTCGTCGATGACCTGGCCGACTATATGCGGGCGGTGCTGACCGGTGGCGCGCAGGATATGATCACGGTGGAACAGGAAATCGCCCAGCAGGTTCGCTATCTTGAAATCGAACGCATGCGTTTTCCCGAGCGACTGCACTATTTTGTCGACATCGAACCCGAGGCAAATGACTGGAGCATTCCGGCATTGATCATCCAGCCGTTGATCGAAAATGCTGTCAAATTCGGAGTGTCAGGTGCGGACAGGCCGCTCAATATCATCATTTCCGTGCAGATTGAGGGAGATCGCCTGCGGATTAGCGTCGCCAATGATGGCCGGGTCGAAATCCTGCCCGCACAGCCGCATGATCGCGCTGTCGGTACCGGGACTGGCCTCACTAATATCCAGAGTCGGCTGAGAGCATTATATGGCCAGAATGCATCGCTGCTTCTGGCCAACAGCAAGGACGGTATGGCCATTGCAACCATCGTTCTGCCCGATCCGTCCCTGATATTCGAGGATCTATGACTATGGCCAGGCAGCCGCCATCAGTCCTGATTGTCGACGACGAGCCGCTGGCCCGCTCGCGGCTCAAGGCATTGTGCGAACGAACCCGACTCTTTGGCGAGATAGAACTGGCCAGCGGCGGACGCCAGGCTGTGGAGAAAATCAGGCGCCGACAGCATGACATTTTGTTGCTCGACGTCGACATGCCGGAATTTTCGGGTCTGAAAGTCGCGGAGTTTTGCCAGACTCTTGCGCAGATGCCGGAGATTGTCTTTACGACGGCCCACAGCACCTATGCGGTTCAGGCGTTTCGGCTGGAAGCAACCGACTATCTGTTGAAGCCGGTCAAGGAGACGCTGCTGCGGGAAGCGGTAGAGCGCGCCATCGCCAATCGGGCGCGTAATGATAACAACCGGGAACCGGATGTCGTTCAACGTCTGTGGGTACAGGACGGAAGCGGTGCGCTGCAGCTGATCGTTTCGGATATCGAATGGGTCGAGGCGGAGCGCGATTATATGCGGCTATATTTGCCGGGCCGCAGCTTTCTGGTGCACCAATCGATGCGGTCGCTGGAAAGCCTGTTGCCGGACGGCCTGTTCGTCCGCGTTCACCGGTCCACCATCGTTCGGCGGGACTGTATCGCCGAAATTCGCCGCAAAGGGCGCAAGCGCTATGTAATTTTGCAGGATGGCAAACAGCTGCCGATCGGCCCCCGTTATGCCGAGAGGATCGCCGGAACGGCTCAGGCCGGACGTTTGGGCGGATCCGATACCGTAACCGAATAGCGCGGCGCCGGCGCTGGCTGTTTCAATCCGCCAACATCGACAAAGGTCTGTCTTTCGACATTATGCGGATGTTCCTTGGCTTCTGCCAGCGACAGGACCGGTGCAAAGCATATGTCCGTTCCTTCCATCAACTCGCACCATTGGGCGCGGGTCTTGGTCTTGAACAGAGCCGTCAGTTTTTCTTTCAGCATCGGCCATTGCTTTGGATTCATCTGGGCGTCGAAATCCGTATCGTACGCTAGGCCAGTCACTTGCCGGAGCTCCGCGTAAAACTGCGGTTCAATTGACCCGATCGAGATAAATTTGCCGTCGGACGTCTCATAAGTGTCGTAGAAATGCGCCCCGGTATCGAGCAGGTTTACGCCCCGCTCATCTTGCCATTGGCCGACATTGTGAAAGTCGAAAATCATGGCCATCAATGCGGCAGAACCATCGGTCATCGCGCAGTCGACAACCTGACCCGTGCCGCCCGTTTTGGCATGGAGAAGGGCAGAAACCATGCCGAACGCCAGCATCATGCCGCCGCCGCCAAAATCGCCAACCATATTGATCGGCGGGGTCGGCTTTTCGCCGGCACGCCCGAAAGCATGCAAGGCACCAGAAATAGAGATATAGTTGATGTCATGGCCCGCTGCGGAGGCGAGCGGTCCATATTGTCCCCAACCCGTCATCCGGCCAAAGACAAGCTTGGGATTGTCCGCGAGCAAAATGTCCGGCCCCAGACCAAGTCGTTCCATGACGCCGGGGCGAAAACCCTCGATCAGTCCATCGGCATTTTTCACCAGATCGCGGGCAGTCTTGATGCCTTCTTCCGATTTCAGGTCAATCTCGACCAGCTTGCGGGAACGGGAAAGAGCAAGGCGCGGATCCGGCGCGCCGCCTGGACGATGGAGAACGGTGACTGTCGCGCCCTGATCGGCGAGCATCATACCGCAAAAGGGGCCGGGACCGATCCCGGCAAACTCAATGATATTGATGCCTGTTAGTGGTCCGGCCATGTCCTGCTCCCGTTTAATCGACTGATTAAATCGTCCTATGCAGGGAAGTTATTCTAATCAAGCTTAATGTTGAAGTTTGATCCGCCGGCTAGCGGGAGCGCTGTCCGTTACGCAAAGGCAGGGTTTTTTTGGCAGGCTGGCGCAGATAGCGCGGCAATTCCGACTTCTTCTGTCCGACTGGCTGTCTTGCGAGCTTTGGGTCAATCGGATGATCAAATGCCACGCCAAATCTACCCTGGGCCACCCATGCGACATGTCCGGTGACCTGGCCGATATTGCGCAGATCCAACTGTACCTTGTCGCCGCGCTTGGCGAGTACCGGTGCTTCGGCCATCAGACCGCCTGCTGACAGATTGCGAATCCGGACCTCGCCGCAGTCGTCGCCATCCACGAAGCTCAATGCTGCCTTCAGAAACAGACTGTCACGATCTAGCTCCCGTTTCGAATGACCGAGGGCCTGACTGTTCATTTTTAGGCTATCGTCAAAAGGTTCTTTCATGAGCTTCCTGTGGTCGGTAAATGTAAAAGCATGTGTCGCATAGGAAGTAGTAAGGCGAAATTGGTGCAAATTTCGTTAATAGTTCCGATTGTTTCTCGTAGAAAGTTGGCTTGATTCAGCTTTCATCTCACGCCTTCGCCGCAGGCGAGACGCTCAAATTGTGCCATTTGCCGCCGTTGCGGAAAACTATATCACTGATCGCGCGAAATTTTCTCGTTCCGTTCGTGCGCTTCCTGCGCTTCGACGGTCATCGTTGCTATCGGCCGGGCCTTCAGCCGGTCGAGCGAAATCGGTTCGCCGGTCACCTGACAATAGCCATATTCGCCTTCGTCAATCCGCCGCAGCGCCGAATCGATTTTTGATGTGAGCTTGCGTTGACGGTCACGGGTCCGCAACTCCAGACCCCAATCGGTTTCGCTCGACGCCCGATCATTGAGATCAGCTTCCTGAATAGGACCATCCTGCAAATGTGCTAGAGTTTCCTTGGATTCGTCGATGATTTCCTGTTTCCATTTTTTCAGGGCCTGCCTGAAAAAAGCGAGCTGGCGCTCGTTCATGAACTCTTCGTCTTCGCTCGGTTCATAACCGTCGGGCAGGACCAGTTCTTCTCTATTTACGCCATTTTTTGCGGATGCTTTTTTTACCGAGGATGCCAACATACTCTCCAAACATCATGCCCTATCCGAATTTCGGAAGGCCGGACCATATATAGGGCGGCCCTATACCGAGCGTAGTTATTGGAAACAAGGCGCAAAATCACTGGTCACCCAATAAACGGGAAATTGTAAATTTTTGAACATGATCAGGAACGTATGGCGCATATTCTCGCGTGCCCGAATGCGATCGGGTTCTTCGATCTTCCTTCAAAAAACACCGCATTTTTCAGGATATTGGAAGAAACCCTTGCTCAGGAGTTCCAATTCGGGACATTAACCGTGGATCGATACGAACTGTTAACTTATTTTGCCGTTTTGCACTTGTAAACAGCGTTAATGCGATTGTTATTTACCATTTATTCTGTCTTTCTGATGCATGTCGAGACTGCGGAGAGAGGTGTTGGTGTTGAAAAGCCGACTTTCTGATCGAGTCTACAGCGGAAGAGAGATGATAATATGTCGGTACGTATGGCTTTGGCAAAATTATGCGCCTGCACCTGTGGGGGAGCCCTGATTGGTGGCGGCGCAGTCCATGTTTCTGAAGCGCCAGCAGCCCCTTACGTGAAAAAGATGTCGAAAAAGAAGCCGGTTCGGGCTCGTACGATCAAGAAGGGCGAGCCTGCCCGGAAGATAAAACGTACACGGCGCACGGTGACCAAGACTACGACGGCTTGCCAGCCATCGGTGGTCACGATTGCCCAGACTCCGGCACCACAAGCCATTCCTCTGCCTCCCTATATCCCACCCGCTCCTCCTATCAGCAGCAGCGGTGGCTCAATCCCGGTCGTTATTGGTGGTAGCAGCGGCGGTAGCAGTGGCGGTTTCTTTGGTGGTTTCTTCGGCGGTGGTAGCTCCGGCGGCGGCACAGTCGTGATTTCCTCAACCAGCAGCGGTGGCTCGACCAGCACATCCTCGGGCAGCAGTTCTTCCTCGTCCAGTTCCTCATCCTCCAGTTCGTCCAGCAGCTCATCGAGCAGTTCTTCCGGATCGAGCGGCGGTAAACCCGACAAACCCGGCCATGGTTCCAGTGGAGGGCATGGAAGTTCAGGTTCTTCAGGCAGCTCCAGTTCCTCTTCATCTAGTTCGGGCAGCAGCTCCACCAGCAGTTCGTCTGGTGCGACGGGCGGGTCTTCAAGCTTCGGCGGCACGTCAAGCGGGTCTTCGAGCAGTTCTTCCAGTTCCAGTTCCTCGAGCAGCAGTTCCAGTTCCTCTTCCGGCGGTAGCACCGGCGGATCGACCGGCGGCACGGATGTTCCGGCCCCGCCAGTTGTACTGCTTTTTGGCGCAGCAGCAGCGGCATTATTCGCCCGCCGGCGCAAAGCGAAGCAGGCGGTTGCCGCCTAGGCAACTTACACCAGGATCAATAAATAGCGGCTGGAGCAATCTGGCCGCTTTTTTCTTTGCAGTCTTGCAAGTGAAACAGACGCTCGGCATAGGCATTCCCCATGCATGATATAAAATATATTCGCGAGAATCCGGAAGATTTTGACGCTGCACTGGCAAAACGTGGAGTCGAGGCTGTGGCGCAGAATATCCTCGCCCTGGACGAGCAAAGCCGCGCGCTGAAAACTCAGATGCAGGACGGGCAGGCGCGTCGTAACGAAGCGTCGAAAGCGATTGGTAAAGCCAAGGGGCAGGGCGACGAGGACGCGGCCCAAGCGTTGATGGCGGAAGTTGCTGAACTGAAAAGCAAAATGCCCGAGATTGAAGAAAAGGAACGGGAAGCTTCCGCCCGGCTGCAGGAATTGCTGGCCGCGCTGCCAAACTTACCCGCTGACGGAGTTCCGCCCGGCGAAGACGAAGACGACAATGTCGAGGTCGAGCGCTGGGGACAACCACGCAACTTTGATTTTGATCCGAAGGAACATAGCGACTTCGGTCCGGCGCTCGGGCTCGATTTTGAAACGGCTGCGACGATGTCCGGTTCGCGCTTTGCCTTCCTACGCGGCCAGATGGCGCGGCTGCAGCGGGCAATCGGACAATTCATGCTCGACCGCCAGACCATGGAAAACGGCTTTCAGGAATGCGCGCCGCCGGTTCTGGTTCGCGACCAGGCCATGTACGGTACGGGGCAACTTCCCAAATTTTCCGAGGATTCGTTTCAGACCACCAATGGTCACTGGCTGATCC
>JBALUX010000061.1:0-15172 GCA_036963725.1 Parasphingorhabdus sp.
GTCAGCGCTTTTCCTGGTGCCGTCAAAGGCCAGGGGATTGACCGCTTTGCCGTTGACCGACAGTTCGATTCTCTGGCCAGCGTGATGTTTGATCGCGACGCGCAGCGCCTTGACCCGCGGATTATGCTCTTCTTCGGGGAACAGCCATGCGATGCCTGGCTCTTCGCCGGTAACCCAGTCACGGCCAGCGCCTGCCGCTTCCGGATCCGACAATATTTCCGGTTTGTGGAAGTTTTCTGCCACTTTCATGTCTCTGGGAGCGACTTTTCTGGCGCGGAAATCTGCGCGTTTCAGCGCGCCGCCCCGGCCTTCGACGAAGCGGGAGATATTGCTGCCTGCGCTCCGTGTGTTCTGCGCACAGTCAACCGGAGCCCTATCGGCCGGGAAGGTCGACGGATCGATCTGGACAACGTGCAGACCGGGTTTGAGACCCTCGAAATGGTAGCGACCGTCGCTGTCGGTGACCGTATAGGTCCCGTCTTGCAGCATCACGCGGATATTGCCGATGCCTGCTGCTGTCCGGGGATCGGTGCCGCAGCCGCCGTCCGTGATCCGGCCGACAAGCGTGAATCGTTCGGAAATGCCGTCGCGAACGATGCTGACAATGGCATCGACGGTGTCGCTGGTGGTGCCGCGATCATCGCGGGCAGAGGCGAGATTCAGCGCGTCTCCCGGCTGTGCATCCTGCCGCACTTCCGCAATATAGGTCAGCAACGCGCTGCCCGAAGGGGGCAGGGACGGCGCCTCGACGGAGAAATCGCGGCCATTCGCTTCGATGCTGGGCGTGATCAGGTCGCCATTATAGCGGACCGTGCCGGTCTTCAGGCGCATGGCACCGGGAAGCTGGTCGGAAATCGTTATCTGGCCGGTGCTCCGCAAGACATCGGAATTTTTGACCGTGATGCGATATTGAACCGCGTCTCCGGGTGCTGCCTGGGCGGTGGAAGCCGATTTCGTGATCAGCAGCGGTGCACCGGGCCGGTCCAGCGGTACGTCGACGCGGACCGGTGACGGGTCGTTCAGGATGATGATGCCGCCGTAGGATCCGTCGACAATGGTGAAGGGAAGCCCGTCGGTGCGCCGCAATCCGGCCAGTTGCTCGGGCGTCGCCGCCGATTCGAAACGATAGGGCTGGGGCGGCTCGACAAGCAGGCGATAGCGACCTGCCCGGGCAAAGGGGAAACGATAGAAGCCGTCGCGGAAATCGTAGACCGTGCCGCCACTGTCGGTGACCATCTCTCCCGAAATCACCGTACTCGGGAACAGCGATACCCCGTCATCGCCGAATACCTCGGCCGGCTGGCCGGTCGCGATATCGATCAGGGTGACGCGTGCGCCGCTGACCGGCGTACCGTCGGCGCTGTCGAAAATCTCGCCGAACGGATCGATCAGGATGCCGACTTTTGCGCTGCCGATCGCGTTGCCGCCCATTTCGTGAACGGTGATGTCAAAGGTTTCCCCGCGTTTCACCGACAGGACGCAATCGCCCTGTACCGGGGCAGGCGGGACCGCGGCGGTGTTGATCAGGCCGACAAAGCGGCCGCTGTCGGGCGCTGTCTCGACGATATTGATCTGTTCCCGGTCGCCGGTCGGCGTGGTCAGATAAATGTCGAAGCTTTCGATCGCCCGCGGATCGAGATTGCGATTTGCCGCTTTTATCGAGATGATCAGCGGCTCGCCGGCCCTGATACTGTCCGTCGGCACGACCGAGGCGGGGCTTCTGGGTGTTCCGGCAAAGGCGCCGCTGAGCTCGACCGGGATGCTGCCGCGCGTGCTCCGGCACATGGTCTGGGCAATCGGAAATTGCTCCGCCCCCGGCGGGTCGGCGAAGTGGAAAAGCATGACGTCCAGCGGATCGGATGGCGGCTGGACAATCTGGATGTCCACGCGATTGGACGGTTTCTGCAGCCGCTGGCCACCGATATCCCATTCCGCTCGCGCGATATTGCTGATCAGCGGCAGATGCTGCGCCGGTTCGATCTCGAAACCGGACGCGTGCGGCTGCTCCTCGGCAAACTCGGGTTGTGCGAGTGCCGTAGAGGCCGGCGCGCCGAGGGCGCAAGCAGCCAATGCCAGACCGACTGGCTTGAAAAAGGTGGCGAATTTACCCACAGATAAAGCCGGAATTTAGCGGCAAACCGGCGATAACACCGGTTTGCCGTCAAATTGCGATAGGCTCTATTCTACCGTTACACGGAAGATGAGGGTTTCGGTATCGCCCGCTGCGACGGTGCCGAGATTGCCCGAAACCACACCGGAAGCCTGTGCTCCGGTGCCGCTGCCATCTGCGTTGCAGGTGGACCCGGTTACCGAGCCTTCGGTTACCACGCCGATCACGGTCGGAACCGTGGACGGGCCGGTGGCCAGGCTGCTGTAATAAGCCAGGTTGGCCGGAATCGTATCCGAAATGGCGACACCTGTTGCCGGTGCGCTGCCGGTAGCGTTGGCAACGGCGATGCAATATTCGACAATTGCACCGGGTATGGCTTTCGGATTGGTGCTGCCGTTGACCGGATCCCACAAGACAGTGCTGGTTTTGGTGACCGTGATGTCCGCAGCGGCCACTTCATACGTGTCCGTTGCACTGTGATAGCCGTCGCCGGCGCCATCGGAACTACCGGTGCCCGCCGTGTCGGCAAAGACATTCTGCACTTCCGAAGCATCATCCGCTTCACCCGAATCGTCCGAGAAGGCGAGGCCCTGCACGCCCGAACCGGTTGCCGGAAGGCCGCTGCCACCATGGGCTGCCGCCTGGCCGATCAATATGACATCCGACAGATCGCCGGTGACGACACCGCTCGGGATATTCGCCACGACGTGGATTGTCACGCTGCTGTCTTCCCCGAGATTGTCGATATAGGTGATCAGCGTGTCGCTACCGTCGAAGACGCCGGCGGTGGTGCCATCGTCGAGATAGTAGCTGAGCGTGCCGGTCACGTCGAAGTCGTCCGTGGCCGGTTGCTCGGCGCTCAACAGCACGTCGATCGTGTCGTTGGTCTGGTTGCTGACGGTGTAGGTCACCGCTTGCTGCGTCGCGTTCGGCGCGACCGATGTGTTCACCGCATCGCTTTTGGCGACGACAAGGTTCACTTTACGGTCGACTACAAATACGTCGCTGTCGGTTTCCGCGGTCTGGCCGGTCCCCCCGACGCTATATGCCACACTTACGGTATTGGTAATGCTCGTGCCCGCATCAGTGCCCAGATCTGCAGCGAACGCAGGGTTTGCACCCAACGCCGCTACAGAAATGGTACTAGTGGCAACGAGAAGTTTCAGTATACTGGTCATAACTGTCTCCTGTTTCACTTATTTGGATCGCCTAACCCCGCGGCGATCCGGTACGGTTGCGGTCACTTCACAGTGCCGCGAAAAACCAATTTCCCTCCCGAACCTGCAGAAAGGGCACGATTGAATGTCCATTTCACATGGGTGACATCGGTCAGAAGAGCGGGACGAAGATTGCCGCTTCCGCTCAGGTAAGTGAGGTCCGCAAGCGGGCCCCAGTTTTTGCCTCCGTCAACGGAGACAATTTCAGTGCCATCAGACGTTCCGTTGAACGCCACCGCCTTTGGTAGCGGATTGGTGACAGAGAAATCCGTAGCCGGCGCGCTGCCGACATTTTTATATTTTACGACGAACACAAGCTTGTCGCCGGGTGTGACGGTCGTCGGCTGTTCGAGGATCAGGGCCATGGTGCCGTTCGGCTTGGCCACTTTGCGTTCGACGAACACATCGCTCGACAGGCTGACATTATTGGCCGCCATCGCCATGCCCGGCATCATCAGCGCTATCGCGAGAGAAATTGCTTTGATCATTTTGCTATACCCCGATTGAAATCAGTCGATGACGACCTGAAAAGTGATGGTGCGTGTTTGCCCGCCCGGAACCGTGCCGAGTGCTACGGCGATCGAATCGCCGTCGAAGGAACCGGCATCGCCATCGCTCGCGGCATCGCCGAGCGGCGCGCCTTCGAGCGTGATGGTTCCGGATTTATAAGTGGTCTCGGCGGGAATATCGTCGCTGATCGCCAGGTTGGCGAGATCGCTGGAGCCGACCGTTGTCGCAACCAGCTGATAGAGGATGACCGCGCCCGGTACCGGCTGCGTGCCGCCCGACGGATCGGTAATGGTCGCGCTTTTGGTCAAGGTCACATCGGAGGCATGGATCACGAAAAAGCCGCTGTCGGCATCGCGCGCACCGGTTGAGCCGATTACGGCATCACCGCCGCCATCACCTTGTCCGGCGAATATCGTGCCGGGCGTGCCATTGCCGGTATTGGCGACAGCAGAAAGTTCGATCTCGGCGCGATCGGCATCATTGGCAGAAGCAGGAATCGTCGAGAGGATGAAAACCGCTATGCTTTCATCTGGCGCCAGCACCGGATCATTGGTGCCGGGCGTATATATAGTGTCGACGCCCGGGTCATAGACTCCGTTGCCGTTGCTATCGAGAATGGTCTGTTCAAAGCCGGTGTCAAATTCATCACCGGGCTTTGCGGTATCGGCCGACAGGGTGAAGGCTTCCGATCCGTTCCCGCTATTGGTGACCTGATAGGTAAGCACCTGTGTGGTCAGCGCCGGAGCGGTCGCCACATCCCCGGGGTCACTTGAAACGACCGTGACATCGAGCAGCTCGTCGACTTTGATGATGACTGTATTCGAATCGATCGTGATCGGCGTGCCGCCTTCAGGCGAGTCATAAGTGGCCTGGGCGACATTGACGATGTCGGTTCCGGCCAATGTGCCTGCTGCCTGCGCTGCGGTCGATGCCAGGGCAAGGGCAGCCGTCCCGATCGCAAGCGCCAGTCGGCAACCAACGACAGAAGCTGCTCGCAATGGCAGCCGGCATCCCAAATCCTGTGTCTCTGCGTTTTCCATGCCGGTCATATGCCAAAGAAAGCAAAATATTTGGTAAACGGAAAATAAATGATGTTTTGCGGTTTCGGTCTTGCAAAGGCACGGAAAACAGCCGTTTATTCAAGTGTGTTAAGCAGTCATTTCGGCGCGGTTAACCCGCTGTTTACCATGATGGCGCGTAACTTCTGGCAATGCCGACCGTACACGGCTGGTTCGGCGAATTCCGGATTCCGTCTCCGTCACCACGATATGGGACGGCTTTATATGGCGACGAAATGAGCCATGATCGGAAATTTATAGAATAATCGAAAGAGTGTAGTTGACAGGGATGCAGCGCTCTTATACTTGCGCTGCTTCACCGCCTATAGAGGCACATAAGCGGGTGTAGCTCAGTTGGTTAGAGCGCCGGCCTGTCACGCCGGAGGTCGCGAGTTCAAGTCTCGTCACTCGCGCCATTTCCCTTGTTTTTAGGGAGATGGCGCAAATCCCCCCCCCCTATTAATTCAGGTCAGCGACTCATCCAGGTCAACAAGGGACGGATCGGAAAGATCCACCCGACCCCCAAAATGATATAGGCTGGCAATTGCAGCCAGAAGTTCAATCCGTCGAGATAGTCGATCAGGGTGACCGCAATGCCGCTCCAGAGCAGGATGAGCAATAGCATCAGGATGATGCCCACAGGCTTGCGCCAACTTGGTTGATCCGGTGTCTTTTTGTCAATTTCTGCTGTCATGACGTCATCCTATATCACTCTATTATTTCACATTCCGTCACAATCATATGCAGGGGCGCATCATGTGGTCCGGTCGGTATTTCATCGGCTTCCTGAACCGACCAGGCGAGGCCTATGCGTGGCACATCCGGATATTCGGCGAAGCTGCGGTCATAATGTCCGCCACCCTGGCCCAGCCTCCGCAGGGAGCGGTCAAAGGCAACCAGCGGCGCGATGATCAGATCCGGCTCTGCCAATGCACAATTTTCATCGGGTTCGGGGATGTCCTTGAAGCCGGCCACCAGCATATCTGTGCTCGATACTAGCCGGAATTCGAGCAATCCACCGGCTGTAACCCGCGGCAATGCGATACTGACGCCGATTTCGGTGAGATATTCGATCAGCCGCGCGGTGGGCGCTTCTGCGCCGACGTGGCGATAGAGCGCGACGGTCTGGCTCTGTTCGATCAGGCGGGCCAAAGGCGAGGGGGGGCGGCGGAAGGAAAGATTGCGGCTTGCGACGTCCAGCTGGCCGACAAAGGCCTCTCGACGCCTTCTATATTCTTCGCGCAGTTTCTTCTTTTTCTTTTCTAAGCTACTCAAAAAATATGCTTTCTTTGGGAAGGTGACGGGACCGTCTTGGTCGTTGGCCGGAAAATCCTCTGACGCCTATTACGTCAGGTGGGCGCCATATGCATCGGACCCGACTGCAAAACAGTCCGCAATCCGTACAGGGACAGCTCCCTAGGAAGTTATATCGCCTCAGGGATGTTCGTATCAAGCTCGTGCCAGACAGTACCCGTCACACCCTATCTAGGCGTGATGGGGGCGTTACTCAAGACTGTTCGCCAATTGTTCGGCACGATCTGCCAGTTTTTCCAGAGCGGCAATCGCCTGCTCGTCCAGCGGGTCGGGCTTGGCCGGCGCGCTGGCTTCGGCAGGCGCGGCATTGGCGGATTGCGCGCTATGCAATTCATCCGCGAGCAACAGCGACGTGAACAGCAACATACGGCTTTCGGTCAGCCCGGCCGGATCGCCGGATTCACGGGCTTTTCCGTCGACCATCGCGGCCAGTTTCGTCAGATGGGATTCTTCGCCATCCTGGCAGGTTACCATGAACGAGCGGCCGCCGATTTCCAGTTTCATTTGCGCCATGTCAGTGCTCCTGTCGCTCGATCAGTCCGTCGATCGTCCGGATTGCCTGCTTCATTTCCGCTTTCAGCGCCTCGTGGCGCGCTTCCAGTTCCGGGTCGGCATGAGTCTTTGTCACACTATCTGCCGATTCTATGCGACTTAGCGCCCGTTCGATCCGGCCGATGGCCAGAATGACACGTTCATTGTCCATGAGCATTTTCCAAAGCTTGTTCCCAACAGGTAAGTTCCCGTCTTTCGTTGCTATCAATCTATTCTGACGCCGTAAACACCGGATGATGAAAAGCGATCCTTGACGGCGCCTCGCTGGATCATCAAAGGAAGAGGCAAAATAGCGAATCGCGGCATTCCGTTGCGTTTTTTCACGCGTCCAATCCAGGGGATCAGACTAGATATGACCGTTACCGAAAAAAGCATGGCAAACGCCATCAGAGCGCTCTCCATGGATGCGGTGCAGGCGGCGAACAGCGGCCATCCGGGAATGCCGATGGGTATGGCGGATGTGGCGACGGTGCTGTTCAGCGATTTTCTGAAATATGATCCGAAGGCGCCGAAATGGGCTGATCGTGACCGGTTCGTCCTGTCAGCCGGCCATGGCTCGATGCTGATCTATTCCTTGCTCCATCTGACCGGATATGCGCGGCCAACGTTGCAGGATATCAAGGATTTCCGCCAGCTCAGCTCGCCCTGCGCCGGGCACCCCGAAAATTTCAAGCTGGAAGGCGTGGAAACGACGACCGGACCGTTGGGGCAGGGCTTTGCAACGGCTGTCGGCATGGCGATAGCCGAACGGCATCTGAACGCGACCTTCGGCGATGATCTGGTCGATCACAAAACCTGGGTGATTGCCGGTGACGGTTGCCTGATGGAAGGGATCAACCATGAAGCGGTCGGCCTCGGCGGCCATCTGGGTCTCGGAAGACTTAATGTTCTTTGGGATGATAATGGCATAACTATCGATGGTGGAACGGAATTATCGACGAGCGAAGATATTCCGGCGCGCTATCGGGCCTCTGGCTGGCACGTTGTTTCCTGCGACGGCCATGATTTTGACGATATTCGCAAGGCGCTGAGCGAAGCGGAGGCCGATCCCCGGCCATCGCTGATCGCCTGCAAGACGGTTATCGGTTACGGAGCCCCGACCAAACAGGGCACATCGGCAACCCACGGCGCCCCGCTCGGCGATGAGGAAATCGCCGGTACCCGCGCGGCGCTGGGATGGGACTCCGAACCATTTGTCATTCCGGACGATATTCTGGCGTCTTGGCGTCAAGTGGGAGAAAAGGGCGCTGGGGCGCATGCCGATTGGGATGCGCGCCTGAAAGGCCATGCCCAGGCCGCGGAGTTCACGCGCCGCATGTCGGGCGAGCTCCCGGACGGCACGGCGATGCAGACCTATATGGAAGGCCTCGCCAAGGAGCCGCCGAAATGGGCGACTCGCAAGGCATCGGAAATGGCTCTGGGCGCGATCACCGAGGCGCTGCCCGAAATGATCGGCGGCAGCGCCGATCTCACAGGTTCAAACAATACCAAAACTCCTTCCACCAAGTCTTTGACAAAAGACGATTATTCCGGTCGCTATATCTATTATGGTATCCGTGAATTCGGCATGGCAGCGGCGATGAACGGCATGGCCTTGCACGGCGGTATCATTCCTTATGGCGGCACATTCCTGGTGTTCACCGATTATTGCCGCGGTGCGATGCGGCTTTCCGCGATCCAGAACGCGCGGGTCGTCTATGTCATGACCCATGACAGCATTGGTCTTGGCGAAGATGGTCCGACCCATCAGCCGATCGAGCATATCCAGAGCCTGCGGCTGATGCCGAACATGCACGTCTATCGGCCCGCCGACGCGATCGAAACGGCGGAGTGCTGGGCGCTCGCTATCAAACGGTCCGATGGTCCTTCGACTCTTGCCCTGACACGCCAGGGCCTTGCGCCCTTCCGGGATGACGTCAGCACAAATCGTTGTGAACAAGGCGGATATCGCGTCAAGGCAGCGGAAAATGCCAGGCGCGTCGTGTTGATCGCGACCGGTTCGGAAGTATCGCTGGCGTTGGCGGTAGCGGCGAAACTGGAAGCGGCCGGAACCGGCGCGGATGTCGTGTCGATGCCTTGCACCGAATTGTTCGACGATCAATCCGCAGAATATCGTAATGGCCTGCTTGGCGGCGACGGTATATTGCGGGTCTCGATCGAAGCGGGCACGACCTTCGGCTGGGAGCGCTATACCGGCCTTGACGGGCTGCGCTTCGGCATCGACAGTTTCGGGGCGTCGGCGCCGATCGACGATCTCTTCGCGCATTTCGGTCTGACCGCGGATGCCATTACCCCGCAGATTCTAGAAAAAATTGGCTGAACAACGGCCAGCAAGTTCGCATTCAAAGGAGCAAAATTGATGACAAAAGTAGCAATTAACGGATTTGGCCGGATCGGCCGTCTTGTCGCTCGCGCGATATTGGAACGTGAAGACGACAATTTCGAACTGGTCGCGATCAACGATCTCGCCGATGCAGAATCCAATGCGCTGCTTTTTGCTTATGACAGCGTGCACGGCCGCTTCCCCGGTGAAGTGACCGCGCATGGCGATCACATCATGGTCAATGGCAAGAAAATCGCCGTGACCTCCGAACGCAATCCTGGCGATCTGCCGCATGCCGCCATGGGTGTCGACATCGTTCTGGAATGTACCGGCTTCTTCCAGTCCAAGGATGCAGCGCAGCCGCATATCGATGCCGGCGCAAAGCGGGTATTGATCTCGGCTCCGGCCAAGGGTGACCTGAAAACGGTTGTCTTCGGGGTAAACCACGACGTCCTGACGTCATCGGATATCATTGTTTCCAATGCGTCCTGCACCACCAACTGCCTGGCACCGGTTGCCAAGGTGCTGAACGACACGGTCGGCATCGAGCGCGGTTTCATGACCACGATCCACAGCTATACCAATGACCAGCGGATCCTCGACCAGATGCACAGCGACATGCGCCGTGCCCGCGCCGGTGCGGTCAACATGATCCCGACGACCACGGGCGCTGCCCGCGCTGTCGGTCTGGTGCTGCCGGAACTGAACGGCAAGCTCGACGGCTCGTCCGTCCGCGTACCGACGCCGAATGTCAGCCTGGTCGATCTGGTGATCACGCCAAGCCGCGACACCACGGTCGAGGAAATCAACGGCGCGCTGAAAGCCGCAGCCGAAGGTCCGATGAAGGGCGTGCTGGTCTTTGAAGACAAGCCGCTCGTATCCAGCGATTTCAACCATCAGCCGGCCAGCAGCTCGGTCGACAGTCTCGAAACAACAGTGATGGACGGCAAGCTTGTCCGCGTCGTCAGCTGGTATGACAATGAATGGGGCTTCTCCAACCGCATGATCGATACTGCCAAGGTCATGGCGGGCTTGCTCTAACTCACAAAGGTTCTGATTAATGTCAGCTAATAGCTTCAAAACGCTTGATGATATCGGTGATGTTCGGGGAAAGCGCGGCCTGGTCCGCGTCGACCTGAACGTCCCGATGGCGGACGGCAAGGTAACCGACGACATGCGCCTGAAGGCCCTGATGCCGACGGTTGTCGAACTGGCTGACAAGGGCGCGAAACTGCTGTTGCTCGCCCATTTCGGACGCCCGAAGGGCGTGTATGTGCCGGAATATTCGCTCGAACCCGTGGTCGCGCCGCTGGCTGCGGTTCTCGGCCGGGACGTCGGTTTCATGCAAAGGCCGGATCAGGCCGCAATCGACGCTTTGCCGGACGGCAGCATCACCGTGCTGGAAAACAGCCGTTTCGCGCCGGGTGAAGAAAAAAATGATCCCGCCATGGCCAAGGCGATTGCTTCCTTCGGTGATTTCTACGTCAACGATGCCTTTTCCGCTGCGCACCGTGCGCATGTGACCACCGAGGGGCTGGCGCATCTTCTGCCGTCCTATGCCGGCCGTTCGATGGAACGCGAACTGACCGCGCTCGACAAGGCGCTGGGCAATCCGGAACATCCGGTTGCAGCGGTTGTCGGCGGGGCGAAAGTCTCCAGCAAGCTCGACGTGCTGCGGCAGATGGTCGAAAAGGTCGATCATCTGATCATCGGCGGCGGCATGGCCAATACATTTCTGGCCGCGCGCGGCGTCAATGTCGGAAAGTCTTTGTGCGAGCATGAACTGGCGGATACCGCCAACGCTATATTGGAAGCCGCGGACAAGGCTGACTGCACCGTGCATCTGCCTTATGATGTGGTGGTGGCAAAGGAATTCCGCGCCAATCCACCGACCCGCACGGTCAATGTTCACGAAGTGGCCGATGACGAGATGATTCTCGATATCGGGCCGGCTGCGGTCGAAGCTTTGTCCGATGTGCTCAAGACCTGCAAGACCCTGGTCTGGAACGGTCCGCTGGGCGCGTTCGAAACGCCGCCGTTTGACAGCGCCACCGTCGCGCTCGCCAGAACCGCAGCTGCGCTGACCAAAGAGGGGCAATTGCTCTCCGTGGCCGGTGGCGGCGACACGGTCGCGGCGCTCAACCATGCCGGCGTTGCCGACGATTTCAGTTTTGTATCGACTGCAGGAGGCGCCTTTCTCGAATGGATGGAAGGCAAGCCTCTGCCTGGCGTCGAAGCGCTCAACCAATTACAGTGAAAATATCAGGAAACCAAAAATGGCGAATAGTGAAATGATGAGCAAAATCGAAAATGGCCAAGGCTTTATCGCCGCACTGGACCAGAGCGGTGGCTCGACGCCCAAGGCGCTGGCCGGCTATGGCATTGGCGCGGATTCGTTCTCCAATGATGACGAGATGTTCGGCCTGATCCACAAGATGCGCAGCCGCATCATCACCTCGCCCAGCTTCGGCAACGGCAAGGTCATCGGCGCGATCCTGTTCGAGAAAACGATGAACGGCGATGCTGGCGGCAAGCCGGTGCCGGAAGCGCTCTGGGATCGCGGCGTCGTGCCGTTTCTGAAAGTCGACAAGGGTCTCGAGGACGAGGCCAATGGCGTGCAGCTGATGAAACCGATTCCCGATCTCGACGAGCAGTGCAAACATGCGCTGGCTAAAGGCGTGTTCGGAACCAAGATGCGTTCGGTGATCAACAAGGCCAATGCGAAAGGCATTGCGGCGATTGTCGCGCAGCAATTCGATTTCGGCAAACAGATTCTGGCCAACGGACTGGTGCCGATCATCGAGCCGGAAGTGAATATCAAGAGCGACGAGCGCGCCGAATGCGACAAGATCCTGCTCGGCGAACTGAACAAGCAGCTCGATGCGCTGGCGGACGACCAGCGGGTGATGCTGAAACTGTCGATCCCGGTCGAGGCCAATCTCTACAAATCGCTGGTAGACCATCCCAATGTGGTCCGTCTGGTCGCTTTGTCCGGCGGCTATTCCACGGACGATGCCTGCGCGGAGCTGGCGAAGAATGAAGGCATGATTGCCAGCTTCAGCCGCGGCCTGCTGCAGGATCTGCGGGTTTCGCAGAGCGACGAGGAATTTGACGCAGTGCTCGGTGGCGCGATTGACCAGATTTATCGCGCTTCGATCGCCTGACCGGAAGGCCTAGGCTTGTCCATGTCCGATCCCGGTTGGTCTGCTGTCGATGAATATATCGTCGGCAAACTGATCGGCGAGGACGGGGCGTTGGAAACGGCGCTGGCGAATAACCGGCAGGCAGGCTTGCCGCCGATCGACGTCTCGCTGGCGCAAGGCAAAATGCTGCAATTGCTGGCGCGCGCTGTCGCGGCAAAACGCATTCTCGAAATCGGCACGCTCGGTGGTTATTCAGCCATTTCTCTTGCCCGCGCGCTGAGCGAGGATGGCGTGCTGGTCACGCTGGAACTCGAACCGGAATATGCAGCCGTGGCGCGCGCCAATGTCGATCATGCGGGAGTCGGCCATCGCGTTGATATCCGCATCGGACCGGCATGTGACACGCTCGCCGAGATGTGCAGCGACGGCGAGGCTGCGTTCGATTTCGTCTTCATCGACGCCGACAAGGACAATTACCCGGCCTATCTCGACTATGCGATCCAGCTATCCCGCCCCGGCACGATGCTGATTTTCGACAATGTCGTGCGGCAGGGCGAGGTCATAAATCCGCAGTCCGGCGATCCCAAGGTTGCCGGCACCCGCGCCTTGTACGACGCGCTCAAGGACAATCCCAAAATCGACGCCACCGCAATCCAGACCGTGGGCAGCAAGAAGTGGGACGGTTTCCTGCTCGCCTTGGTCCAATGAAGGCGCTAGAACCCGGCAAATGAATGATACTTCCTGCCAGCTATACCTGATCTCGCCACTGGATGTCGGCGGATCCTTTCCCGATCATCTGCGCGAAGCGCTGGAAGCCGGCCCCGTCGCTGCCTTCCAGTTTAGGGTGAAAGATGTCGATCAGCAGGAAGCGGCCCGTCTGGCCGAGCCGCTGAAAGCGATCTGCGACGAATATGACGTGGCCTTCATCGTCAACGACGATGTCGCGCTGGCCCGGCAACTGGGTGCGGATGGCGTGCATCTGGGGCAGGGGGACGAAAGTCTGAAAAATGCCCGCGACACGTTGGGCCTCGATGTACAGATAGGCATCACTTGTCACGACAGCCGCCATCTGGCGATGGAAGCGGGTGAGGGCGGCGCCAACTATGTGGCTTTCGGTGCGTTTTTCCCCACCGCTACCAAGGAAACCCATCACAAGCCGGAACTGGATCTGCTCCAGTGGTGGTCAGAGATGATGGAGATACCCTGCGTGGCGATTGGCGGGATCACCCCGGATAATTGTCAGCCGCTGATCGATGCGGGAGCCGACTTTCTGGCCGTATGCGGCGCGGTGTGGAATGACCCGGCGGGACCGGCAGAAGCCGTCAGGAAATTCATCGAGATAATGGATGACCGTCCGGCGGACTAGGACGAGCCGTGCGTCTTGCCGACATTTGAAGCCAGATATTGGGCGACGAAACTGCTGACCGAGGGCGGAGTGAAATGGGGCATCTGTTCCATATCGCGCAAATAGCCCTCGGTTTCCTTGAACGAGTGCGTCCGGCCATCGGCAATCGAATAGCCGAACAGGCCAGCGGCCAGCGCAATTTTGCGTCGGGGGCTCACATTTCGATAATTGCCGCGGAAGCGTGTGATCTCTGTTTGTGCCATGATTTATCAATAGCTGCAGAGCGATTCGGCGTATTGTATGAAAAAGACCTGCGAGTGATCGTACAGCCTTTAGGCGTCACCGGGCTTGCCTATTATCAGCCAGCAGATTACAGCGCCGCTCAATCAAACAATCTATCAAGCGAGACTAGCGATGAAGATCAGCGGTGTAGATATCCGTCCGGGCAATATATTGGAATATGAAGGTGGCTTGTGGAAGGTTGCCAAGATCCAGCATACGCAGCCGGGCAAAGGCGGGGCCTATATGCAGGTCGAGATGAAGAATCTCGTCGACGGTCGCAAGACCAATGTTCGTTTCCGCAGCGCCGACACGCTCGAGAAAGTCCGGCTGGAAACGAAGACCTTCCAATATCTGTTCGCCGACGGCGATTTGCTGACCTTCATGGACAAGGAAAATTACGAGCAGATCACATTGCCCGCCGACCTGATCGGTGATGCGGTTGAATTTTTGCAGGACGGCATGGACGTGCAACTCGAGCTTTATGACGAAAAGCCGATCTCCGTGGCATTGCCCGACCAGATCGAAGCAGAGGTTGTCGAAGCCGATGGCGTCGTCAAGGGCCAGACCGCTTCTTCCAGCTACAAGCCTGCCGTTCTCGACAATGGTGTCCGTGTCATGGTGCCGCCGTTTATTTCGGCCGGCACAAGGATCATCGTCGATGTCTATGCCCGCGAATATGTAGGCAAGGCCTGAACATGAATATTTCCCCTCCCGCTTGCGTGAGGGGTTGGGGCGGGCATGACTATGCCGCTCGCCCGCTCTTTGAAAAATAAATAGACCCACCCCAAGCCCCTCCCTTACACGGGAGGGGGGAGATTTTAAAATGCCAGCACATTCCGCCCTTATCACCGTCATGGAGCGCGCAGCACGCAAGGCCGGATCGCGCCTGCGCCGCGACTTTGGCGAAGTCGAGCATCTGCAGGTTTCCAAAAAGGGTCCTGCCGATTTTGTTTCCAAGGCCGATATGCGCGCCGAACGGATTCTCTACGACGAACTGCTGAAAGTGCGTCCCGGCTGGGGCTTCGTGCTCGAAGAAGGCGGCATGATCGAGGGCGAGGAAGGCAAGCCGCGCTGGATCATTGATCCGCTCGACGGCACGACAAACTTTCTTCACGGTATTCCGCATTTCGCGATTTCGATCGCGGTGCAGGAGCCTTCGCTCGACGGCCGCGGCTGGGGCAAGATTACCAGCGGACTGATCTACGAGCCACTCAACGACCAGACCTGGTGGGCAGAAATGGACAAAGGCGCATGGCTTGGCGAACGCCGTCTGCGCGTGTCGGCCCGTCGCGATATGTCGGAAGCGCTGATTGCCACC
>JBALUX010000062.1:0-15021 GCA_036963725.1 Parasphingorhabdus sp.
GATGCGCTTGTCGCCCTGGTGCACTTCGGGGAGGAACGGCTGGACCATATGCGGTTCCGGCCAGGTCTGGTTAAATACCTCGAATAGAGCACTGAGATTGCTGCCGTCTTCGGGCACCAGGAAGATCGCCTTGCCGCCATTGCCGTGCAGCGGCTTGACCACGACGCCGCCATGTTCCTTCTGGAAGGCGCGCACTTCGTCGAGGTCGCGGGTGATCAGGGTTGGTGGCATGAACTGGGCGTAATCGAGCACATAGACTTTCTCCGGTGCGTTGCGAACGCTGACCGGATTGTTGACCACCAGCGTTTCGCCCTCGATCCGCTCGAGCAAATGGGTCGCGGTGATATAGCCGACGTGAAACGGCGGGTCCTGCCGCATCAGCACGACATCGACATCGCTGCCGAGGTCGAGTTTTACTGGATCACCAAAGCTGAAATGGTCACCCTTGACCGGCCGTACCGTCACTGGGTGGGCGGGCGTGGTCAGACGGCCATTGGCCTGCAGAGTCAGGCCCTTTACGTCATAATGGAAAATCTGGTGACCGCGTTTCTGGGCGGAGAGCATGAGCGCAAAGCTGCTGTCTCCCGCGATATTCACGGTCTCCATCGGGTCCATCTGTACGGCGATTTTTAGGGTCATTTGCATTCCTCAGATATTTTCGAACCCGCTTACCGTTCGTGTCGAGCCTAGTCGAGACACATTGGCATTGCGGCAGTCGTCTCTCGACATCGCTCGAGACGAAGGGGAGAGTGTGTTTCTAACCGTTCGGCCGGAGCTTGTCGAAGGGCGTTTTTGTTTACCGTGGTAAAGAGAAAGTTCGATCCAATTGCCGATATCGGTGAGCCTGTCGACCTTCAGGGCGAGCGAAGCTCAACAACGCTTATCGTCGAGAAATGTCCTTCGACAGGCTCAGGACGAACGGCACAATGCCCGGATTCTAGAATCCGTGCCATACATTAGTCAAATGGACCGGTAGACGTCTTGGCGCGACCAGTATCACATCGATGCGTGCGTCTTCGCCCTTGGTGCAAAATTGCGGATAGAGTATTTCCACGGCATCGGCGACGCGCTGGAGCCGTTTGAGATCGATCGACTGCTCCAGGTCTTCGAGTTTGGTGCGCGCTTTCACCTCGACAAAGGCGACCAGACCGCCGCGTTTGGCGACCAGGTCGACCTCGCCGCGGGGCGTCCGCACCCGTTCGCCCAATATCCGCCAGCCTTTCAGGCGCAGGAAGCGGGCTGCGGTCTTTTCGGCCTGCCGGCCGCGTTTCTCCGCAGCCTCGCGTTTCATTTTTGGGATACCATATGTGATTTTAGCACTGCCGTTCGTGCTGAGCCTGTCAAAGCACTTTGACCGCCAAAGCACCGCGTAGCTGATAGAGGTCCTTCGACAGGCTCAGGACGAACGGTGCGGGGGCAGGAAGCGCTCATTTTCCAAATACCGTTCGTGCTGAGCTTGTCGAAGCACCTCGAGCGTCGAAGCAGCGCTTGTCCGAGAGAGGCCCTTCGACAAGCTCAGGGCGAACGGTGTGAGAGCCGCGACCGTTCATTTTTCCGATTTCCAGCGATTGACCATCTCGTAAAGCGCCTTGCGGTCGGTGTTGAAGGCCTTCGCCACCTCGCCCGCTGCCTTTGAGGCAGGCAATCGCTCCAGAGCTTCGCGCAACGCCGCCTCGATATCCGCTTCGCTGGCCACTTCCGGCGCGCCGGGTGGGCCGATGATCACGACAATCTCGCCCTTCGGTTTTTCCGCACCATAGCGCTCGGCCAGTTCGCTCAGGGAACCGGCCACCGCTTCCTCGAATCTCTTGGTGATTTCGCGGACCACCGCTGCCTTGCGGTCGCCCAGCACGGCCAGCGAGTCGGCCAGCATCGCCCCCAACCGGGAGCCGTTCTCGTAGAAGATCAGGCTGGCATTGAGCGCCTTCAGGGCGGTGAGCGATTCGGTTCGCGCTTTGGTCTTGCTCGGCAGAAAACCTTCGAAAAGAAACCGGTCGCTAGGCAGTCCGGACAGGGTCAGCGCGGCGATCGCGGCGCTGGGGCCGGGAATTGTCGTGACATAGAGGCCCGCCGCCTGCGCATCACGGACCAGCTTGTAGCCGGGATCGGAAATCAGGGGCGTTCCCGCATCGCTGACCAGTGCGACAATTTTACATCGCACCGCGTCCAAAATCGCATCCCGGTCGGCCGCAGACTTATGGTCGTTATAGACCATCATCTTTGACTTTTTGCCGATATGATTCAATAGCTTGCCGGTCACTCTTGTATCTTCGACCAGGATGATATCGGCAGCGGCGAGCGTCTCTTCGGCGCGGCGCGACAAATCTCCGAGGTTGCCGATAGGGGTGGCAACGATATAGAGACCGGATTGGGCAGGAGCAGACATATGACGGTCATGGCAGACAAGATGCATCTAGGACAAGATCAAAGCAGACGGCGCGGCATTTTGCAGTGGGCGAGTGTTTCCGCATTCGTCATGCTTGCTGGCTGTGCAACGGTTGTTCCGCGCGGTGCAGAGCCGGTGCGGACCGATACCCCTGCACCGCCTCCGGTGACCGCCGGCTTGCCCGACGACCAGAAACATCACCGCATTGCCCTGCTGGTGCCGCTATCCGGCAAGAATGCCGGGGTTGGCCAGTCGCTGGCCAATGCCACCACCATGGCGCTGCTCGATACCAAGGCGGAGAATATCCGCATGACCAGCTATGACACGGCCAAAGGCGCTGCGATAGCCGCCCAGAACGCCATTCGCGACGGCAATAAATTGATCATCGGTCCGTTGCTCAGCGACAATGTCGTCGCCACCGCCAATATCGCCCGTCCCGCCGGCGTGCCGATCCTCAGCTTTTCCAACGACAGCGGCGCTGCCGGCAATAATGTCTTCATATTGGGCCATATCCCGTCGCAGTCGATCAACCGGGTTGTTGAATATGCCAGATCCAAAGGCATGAAGCGCTTCGCGGCGCTGGTTCCCAACGGCGTCTACGGTCAGCGCGCATCCTCGACCTTGCTGCGCAGCGTGAAAGATGTCGGCGGCACCGTGGTCTCTATCCAGACCTTCAACCGCGATTCCAAATCGATCGAGGCAGCGACCAAGAAGCTCGGCGACAATGGCGATTTCGAAGCCGTCCTGCTCGCCGACAACGGCGACATGGCAATCAAGGCGGCGCCCTATATTCGCAAAAATGCCAGCGGCACCGCGAAAATCCTCGGCACAGACCTTTGGAACACCAGCAGCAATCTGGCCGGCGCGCCATCAATGCGCGGCGCCTGGTTCGCCAGCGTTTCCGACAGCCTGTACAAGCAATATGCCGACAAATATCGCGCCCGCTATGGCAAGGCCCCGTTCCGGCTGTCGAGCCTCGGCTATGATTCAGTGCTGCTGACGGTCAAGGTCGCCCGCAACTGGAAAGTGGGATCGCCCTTCCCGATCAATCAGCTGACCGACAAGGGCGGCTTCATCGGCCTCGACGGTGTTTTCCGGTTCAAGTCCGACGGCGTTTCTGAGCGCGCCCTGGAAGTTCAGGAAATCCGCAACGGCAGCTTTACCGTGGTCGATCCGGCGCCGAAGGGGTTCTGAGAGAACTCTTCGTTATCGATTTTTGAAAAAAGCTTCGTCATCCTGAACTTGTTTCAGGACCCCTTGAGATAGCGCACTGCCGTTGGAGGTCCTGAAACGAGTTCAGGATGACGAATTAATTGCGGCTAAAATCAACCGATATTCTGGCCGGTCGATTCCCAGTCCTTCAGAAAGCCTTCAAGCCCTTTGTCGGTGAGCACATGTTTGAACAGGTTGCGGATCACGTTCGGCGGCATGGTACCGACATCGGCGCCGATGCGGGCGGACTCGAGCACATGGATCGGGTGGCGGATCGAAGCGACCAGAATTTCCGTGTCGAAAGCGTAATTGTCGTAGATCAGCCGGATGTCTTCGATCAGCGTCATGCCGTCGAGGCCGTTGTCATCATGGCGTCCGACGAATGGCGAGATGAAGCTGGCACCGGCCTTGGCCGCGAGCAGCGCCTGATTGGCCGAGAAGCAAAGCGTTACATTGACCATCGTGCCTTCGCTGGTCAGCGCCTTGCAGGTTTTCAGTCCGTCGATCGTCAATGGCACCTTGATGCAGACATTGTCGGCGATCTTGCGCAGCACTTCGGCTTCTTTCATCATTGTTGCATGGTCGAGCGCGATGACTTCGGCGGAAACCGGTCCATCGGTCAGGCCGCAGATTTCCTTGGTCACTTCCATGATGTCGCGACCGGATTTCTTGATCAGCGAGGGATTGGTGGTGACGCCGTCGACCATGCCGGTCGCGGCGAGGTCGGCGATTTCCGCGGTATCGGCTGTGTCTACGAAGAATTTCATCGGTCTGGCTCCAAAAATAGGAAGAAGGCGGCTGTTGCCCTTTGCCTATCCGCTTTCCATCGGGCGTGGAACTGCCGGCCGCCCCTTGGCGGCAGAAAGCTGTGGATAGATTGGGGGAAGATTCCGGGATAAAATATGCTTAAAATGCTTTCCCGACACCCAGGACCGCGATCAGCAGAGGATCATTGGTTGCCCGCGGATTGGCGCGGATCGATTCCTCCTGCGCGCCGATCGAGCGGTAGATTGCGTCGCTGACCTTGCTGGTCACATCGCGGCTGATGCTGGAAAAATCGACATTGGTGGCTTGCGACAGCACGAGATTGATAATTTCATTGTCGAACAATCTCAGCCCATTGCCGATGCCAGGCAGCATCCGGTCGACCAGTGTATTGCCCAGTTGGCGCTGCAGCAGGCTGGTGGCCGCGCGCGGTCCGCCGTTGATGATCGCGGCGGCATCGGCGATGCTCATATTGCGGATGGTTTCTGCGACGATCGGGGCGGCTAGTTCCGCGCCCGTTTCCGCCGCGCGGTTGACCTGCATGAGTAGACGATCCTGGATCGGCTTGGAGCGCAGCAAGGCGGTTGCGATGCTGGTCACTCGCGATCCGCCGAGCGAATCCGGCACGGATATGCGGGCGACCTGGCTGTCGAAGAAACCACTGGGCTGAAGCAATTCGGCGAAGGCATTCTGCGACGACAGGGTGAGCAGCCGTTTGACAGCTTCGGTCAGGCTGAGACCCGGAAGGCTCGAACAGCCGGGAAGTGCGAACAATCCTGCGACGGCGCCAAAGCCCAGAACCGATCTGCGGTGGTAGATCATTACTCTCTCCTGTTTTCGTCAAAGCAAGAATGACGAATGATGATAAGCTGCCTATAGCATGAATATGAATCGCGTTCGTGTACTCCTCCTTAATGCCGCCCTGGGCCCGCTTGATTATCGCGTCCCCGATGGCATGCGGGTCGAGCCGGGCTCGATAGTGATGGCGCCGCTTGGTCCGCGCAAATTGCCGGGAGTGGTATGGGAGGCGGAGAGCTTTCCGGTCGAGGAAATCGATCCGACAAAATTGCGCCCCCTGCTCGAGGTTCGCGATGTGCCGCCGCTGCGCGCGCCATTGCGCAGATTGATCGAATGGACCGCCGCCTATTATTTTGCCTCGCCAGCCTCGGTGCTGCGCATGGTATTGTCGAGCGGCGCTGCCTTTGCCGACAATCGCCCGATCAGCGAGTACCGGTTGAATGGCACGGTGCCGGACCGAATGACGCCGCGGCGCGAGCAGGCGCTCGAAAAACTTGAAGGCGTGCAGGGCACGATCAGCGAACTGGCCTTCAAGGCCGATGTATCGATCGCGGTAATCCGGGGGCTGGAAAAGCTGGGTGTGTTTGACCGAGAAGAAGTTTCCCCTTTCGCCACCACCGCCAGACCCACTCCCGATTTCGACACGGTTGATCTCAGCGAGGACCAGCGGGACGTCAGCAATATATTGATCGAGGCCGTGCGCGCGTCCGCGTTCAAGCCCTTTTTGCTCGACGGCGTGACGGGATCAGGCAAGACCGAAGTCTATTTCGAAGCAGTCGCCGAAGCCTTGCGTCAGGACAAGCAAGTGCTGGTGTTGCTGCCAGAAATCGCGCTGACCGAGCCGTTTCTCAACCGCTTCGAGGCGCGGTTCGGGGCCGAGCCACTGGCATGGCACAGCGGCATGAAACAGTCGGAGCGGAAAAGAAACTGGCGGGCGCTGGCCGAGGGTAATGCCAAGGTCATCGTCGGCGCGCGCTCTGCCCTCTTCCTGCCTTATGCCAATCTTGGGCTGATCATCGTCGACGAAGCCCACGAGACCAGCTTCAAGCAGGAAGACGGCGTGCGCTATCACGCGCGCGATGTCGCGGTGATGCGCGGGCTTTACGAGAAGATTCCGGTCATATTGGCTTCGGCCACGCCGGCGATCGAGAGCCGTCATCAGGTAGAACAGGGCAATTATGAACTGCTCGAGCTGCCGGCGCGTTTTGGCGGGGCGACGATGCCGGATATCGAGGCGCTCGACCTCACCGAGGATGTGCCGCCGCGCGGAAGCTGGCTCGCCCCGACGCTGGTCCATGCGCTGGAGGAAAATCTCGAGCGCGGCGAGCAATCGCTGCTGTTTCTCAATCGTCGCGGTTTTGCGCCGCTGACACTGTGCCGCACCTGCGGCCACCGCATCGCCTGTCCCAATTGCACCGCATGGATGGTTGAACATCGGCTGACTCGCCGCCTCGCCTGCCATCATTGCGGTCATGTCATGCCGATTCCGGAGAAATGCCCGGAATGCGGAGACGAAGACAGTCTGGTGGCCTGCGGGCCCGGCGTCGAACGGATTTGCGACGAAGTCAAAATGCTGTTCCCCGCCGCCCGCACGGCAATCGTCACATCAGACACGATCTGGTCACCCCAGAAGGCCGCCGATTTCGTCAACCAGATGGAGGCCGGTGCGATCGATATCGTCGTCGGCACCCAACTGGTGACCAAGGGCTATCATTTTCCCAATCTTACATTGGTCGGTGTTGTCGACGCGGATATCGGGCTGGAAGGCGGCGATCTGCGCGCCGCCGAGCGCAGTTTCCAGCAGATCGCGCAAGTTGCGGGACGGGCCGGAAGGGCAGAAAAACCGGGTCGGGTCTACGTTCAGACCCGCATGCCAAATGCGCCGGTGATCCAGGCATTGATCAAGAATGACCGCGAGGGCTTTTACGCCGCCGAGATAGAGTCCCGTCGACAGGCGCTGGCTCCTCCGTTCGCGCGCTGGGCAGCGATTATCGTATCATCCGAGGATAATAAGGAAGCGATGGAAACGGCGCGATTGATCGGGCAAACGGCGCCCAAGCTTGATGGTGTCTCGGTTTACGGCCCTGCCCCTGCCCCGCTATCAATGCTGCGCGGACGACACCGGCACCGTTTGCTGGTCCATGCGCTGCGGTCGGTCGACTTGCAGAATATCATGCGCGAATGGCTGGAAAAGCTGGAATGGCCGCGCGCGGTGCGGGTCGGGGTGGATGTTGATCCCTATAGTTTTGTTTAATTTCCAAGCCCCTCCATGGAAAAGGAGGAGTTAAGGGAAGTTCAAAAGTCCTTTGAATATTGCACTCATTTAAAGCATGAGCCGAACCATGATTAAAAAACTGATCCTTCTCTTCTCCATCCTGACTACAACCCTGCTTACCGGCCCTGCCCAGGCCGACCCGACAGATATCAGCGCCGCCAGCCGCTCGGTGGTTCGGGTTGTCCTTGCCGCCAAGGATGGTAGCAAAGTTGCCTTTGTCGGCCATGGCAGCGGGTTCGCCGTGGCGCCGGACAAGATCGTCACCAATGCCCATGTTGTCGAGATCGCGCGGCAGGAAAGCTCGGTCGTCATCGGCATCATCCCGTCGCAGGGCGGCACCAGCTACGGCGGGAAAATCATTGCTTATTCACCCGAGAACGATCTTGCCCTCATCCAGGTGCTGGATGGCGGACGACTGCCGCCGATGACGATTTTCGGCGGTCCGGTCGGCGATGGCGCCGATGTCGTGGCGATCGGCTATCCCGGCTCTGTTGACCGGGCGCAGGGGCTTGATCTGGATGATCTGATCAACCCGATGTCGCCGGTCAAGACCACCGGAACGGTTTCCGGCGGCCGCACGACCAAGCAGTTCGACACGATCCTCCACACCGCGCCGATTGCATCGGGCAATAGCGGCGGGCCGCTGATCGACAATTGCGGCCGGGTGCTGGGCGTCAACAGCTTCGGTTCGATCAGCGAGGGCAATGATGCGGAATTCGGCTTTGCCGTCTCGGCACGCGAAATCTTGAACTTCCTGCGCCAGACGGGCGTGAAAGTAGGGTCCACCGCGACCCCCTGTCGTTCTGCAGCGGAGATTAGCGAAAAAGAACGGCAACGCGAAGCGGCTGCCCGTGCTCAAGTGGCCGCGGCCAAGGCAGCGGAAGCCGAAAAGCGCGAACGGGCCGAGAGCAAATTGCGCACCACCATAACCCAGGACATCATTGCCGAGCGCGAAAACCGGATCGCGATAGCGGCGCTGATGCTGGCGCTGGCGTTGCTGGCTGCCGGTGGCGCGGCGATCCTGCTGGTCCAGGGCAAGCGCAACCCGGGCATCGCGGCAGCGGGCGGTGCGGCGGTTCTGCTGCTCGGCGCTGTCATCGTCTTCCTGGCGCGACCGGATTTCAGCGAGATCGATGACCGTGTTGCTGCCGCGTTACAGGAAAATGTCGACAAGAGCGAACCGCAGAAATCCAGCATCGCCACGTCGGGCAAATATCAATGCACGATCAACCCGCAGCGCAGCCGGATCACCGTCTCGCAGGAGAACGAACTGCCGCTCGAATGGGCCGATGGCGGCTGCGTCAACGGCCGCACGCAATATGGCCGCGACGGTGCCAAATGGTCGCGCATCTTCGTTCCCAATCAGGAGCAGACGGTGACCATCAGCAGCTTCCAGCCGGATCGCAGCGAGTTCACCGAAGAGCGCTATCTGATGGGGCTGGACGCGATGACCAAAGCGCGGGCGATCCGCGCCGAATATGGCAACCGGGCCTGCACCACCGACGTGAAGGCGCTCGCCGATATCGAGGATATGGTGAAGGCGATTAGAGCCGAATTGCCCTCGCAGGCAAACGAGAGCCTGGTGTACGAATGTAGAAAGACCGATTAGCGCGAGAGGAAACACCCATGACCAGCAAAGATAACGTCAGCAAAAAACCCGATTATTCGGGCATGAAAGCGGTTTTCATCAATTGCACTTTGACGCCGTCACCCGCGTTCAGCCACACCGAGTGCCTGATGGACGTTGTCCAGAAAATCATGGAAGACGCCGGCATATCGGTCGGGGCTTTTCGCAGCGTCGATCATGATATCGCTCCGGGCGTTTATCCCGACATGACAGACCATGGGTTCGCCGCGGATGACTGGCCAGCGATTTCCCGAAAAGTGATGGAAGCCGAAATACTGGTCATTGGCACGCCAATCTGGCTCGGAGACGTGTCATCGGAATGCCGCAAGATCATTGAGCGACTCTACGCCCATTCCGGAGAGACCAATGACAAGGGCCAGTATATTTTCTACGGCAAAGCCGGCGGCTGTATTGTTACTGGTAACGAAGACGGTGTGAAGCACTGCGCAATGAGCACGCTCTATTCGCTGAGTCATATCGGCTATACCATTCCGCCCCAGGCAGACGCCGGCTGGATCGGACCCATTGGACCCGGCCCATCGTACGGAGACAAGAAAGACGATGGTACTCGTGTCGGCTTCGACAGCGATTTCACCCAGCGCAACGCGGCATTCCTGGCATGGAACCTGATGCACACCGCCCATATGCTCAAACAGGCAGGCGGCATACCCGATTACGGCAATTCGCGTGAAGCCTGGGACGATGGCACGCGCTATAACCATCCCAATCCCGAATATCGGTGAGCGCCTCTGACAGATGACGGGCGATTGAGCCCGTTCGACATGTGTCGGGCTTTCCGATCAGCTGAAAATTTTGACCGCAAAATGCGACGCGTCAGAAAATCGAACCGATATTTTTTTGCCTTGCTCAGGCGCGGTTGGCTTTCAGTTCATTGTCCTGTCGCATATAGGTCAGCAGAGTGGTGGATAGCGACCTCAAAACATCGGTCGATTTTTCTCGCTTGATGGCCATTTCCAGTTGCGTTGCCACGGCGGCCATTTCTTCTTCGCCGAAAGAGCCTGCGGATCCCGCAAGCTTGTGCAGCATAGCCGCGATTTCTGTGCTCTGCTCGGTCGGCCAGAGAGCGATTGTCGCCATTCCAGCCATCAGGCTCTCCAGCGTTTCGGTTCGAAACGCTTCATATTTCGGACGAAGCATCGCGATGGTCGGATCTTCCTCCACCACTTCCATCGACGGAGCCCGCTCTTTCGCACGCGGATCGAAATACCAGTTGCACACGGCTTTATAGAGCTCGTTGAACTGGATCGGTTTGGAAACATGGTCCTGCATGCCCGCCGCCGCGCAGGTGTCCCGGTCTTCGGAAAATGCATTGGCGGTCAGCGCAACAATCGGAAGCTGGTCTGCGGAAATGCCGGCTTGGCGGATCTTTCTTGAGCATTCTATCCCGTCCATGACCGGCATCTGCATATCCATCAGGACAAGACCAAATTCCAGTCTTTGATCAGCATTGCTGGTCAGGATTTCCAGCGCTCGCTCGCCATTGTCGGCGCAGATCACGCTACAGCCCATACGCTCGAGCATCGCTGTCGCAAGCAGCCGGTTGATTTCATGATCCTCGACCAGCAATATTGTGCGACTGACGGCCGGTAACGTGGTCTGCTGGCTGTCGGTGTTCGCGCGCTTGGTCGCTTCTCCACGAGGGTCAACACATTCGTTCAGAGGTATCTCGACACAAAATGTCGATCCCGAACCGAGTGTGCTTTGCAGGCTGATATTGCCCCCCATCATTTCCACGAGCTTGCGAGAAATCGCCAGACCAAGACCGGTCCCGCCGTAGGAACGGTCCGTATCATGTTCGGCCTGTACAAACTCCTCGAATATCGAGCGTTGCCGATCTTCGGCTATGCCGATGCCGGTATCGATAACGCTTATCCTGAATTTGCTATTATCATCATCTGATATTTCGGCCTTGACGGTTACCGATCCCGCTTGGGTAAATTTGATCGCATTGCCGATCAGGTTGGTGAGAATCTGGCGGAGGCGCAACTTGTCATGCTCGATGAATTTCGGCAGATCATCGTCATATTCCAGCTTGAGCGCGAGACTCTGATTACCAGCCGCCGTCAGCATCATGTTGCTGGTGCTATTGAGCAAATGCGCCAATTCAAACGGTTCCGGCGACAGGATTAACAGTCCGGCATCGATTTTGGAGATATCCAGAATATCGTTCAACAAGGCCATCATGACCTTGCCGGACTCCTCGATCAACGCGACATATCCAGCCTGCTGTTCATCAAGTTCCGATTGCCTGAGCATTTCTGCAAAACCGAGCACCCCGTTCATGGGCGTACGGATTTCGTGGCTCATATTGGCCAGGAATGATGCCTTGGCTTCGGTTGCTGCTTCGGCGATGTCGCGTGCTTCCCGCAATTCGCTCTGACGCTGGCGCAGCTCTGCAATCGCCCTGCGCTGTTCGGTGATCTCTACAATGACACCGACATAGCCGATAATATTATTGTCAATGTCGAACTCGGCCTGGTTTACGGTGCGAACCCAGATCTCTTCGCCGTCTTTTGTGGTGTGGCAGGCTTCCCGTTCGCATTTGTCTCCGGGCTTGTTAAAACCGGTAAACGCCTCGTCCATATCGTGAGACGTTCTGTCTTTCAGCGCCCGCATCCATCCGTCGCCCTTGATCTCTTCCTCACTGAGGCCAACCCGTTCACGCCAGGCCTTGCTGACGTAGAATATTTTGCCTTCCGCATCGGCCTGGAAAAATCCGACGGGTGCGGATTCCGCCAGCCTGCGGAACCGTTCTTCGCTCTTTTCCAGAGCATGTCTGCTCGATATAGCCTCTGTAACGTCCCGGATATTCCCCGTCGCTCCCTCAAACCGTCCCCTCTCGTCACGGACGGCCTCGAGGAACACTTCGACGCGACGTTCCTTTCCGTCAGCGCGAATGAAGGTCTGGTTGAGAGTAAGAGTGTCCAATTCCCCGCTTGCGAGCCGGAGATATTGCACTTCTGCTGTCTGAAGAGAATTTTTGGTCAATAATTTGGTGACGGACCAGCCCAGCGTCTGTTCCACGGAATAACCCGTTATCACCTCCCAGGCCGGATTGAGAAGAACCCAGCGTCCCAAGTTGTCGGTGCGGAAAACAACATCCCGCATATTGTCGAATATCGATTGGGTTTGATCACGACTGACCCGCAACTCCCGCTGCAAGATGGTTTGCGCTTCGAGAAAACTGGCAAACGGGAGCGAACTCGCAAAAGTGAACAGAAGAAAAATTTGTACGACAAATATATTGTCGTGCAAATTTCCGTCTATCAACTGTGCTGGTCCGGAGCCGTGAAACGTGCCGGCAATCGCAATGATTGCAATGACCGCGACAGACAAGGACGCACCGACAATTCCCTTGCGGACCGCTGCAATGAGCACGAACAGCGAGGTCATGAACAGAAACGGGTAGGAAGACTGGATGAACACAAAGATTGTCAGGAGTCCGCCGAGCCCGAAGATGACCAGATATTCCAGATCCATCGTTTTGTTCCACCGATGGATCCCGTTGCGATTTCCAAAACTAATCGAAAAAATCGGGGCAAAGATCAGCATGCCGAGGCTATGGGCTATCAGCCAGTCAAGCCATCCCAGCAGCGACACATTCTCGCCGAATATGGAAAATAGTCCCATCGCCAGCCCGCTGGCGATCAGCGGTGCCACCAAGCCACCAAGCACGGCGAACCAGATCAGCTTTCCGAAATCTACATAATTGGGATCGGTTCCGCATTTGCTGCGGATCAGAAAAATAGCGATGGCGACTTCGACCGCGTTGGCGGTCGCCATCGACAGGGCTTTCGTCCCACTATCGCCGACGCTGATTGCGGCAATAAATCCGATTGCAGCGCATGCCAGGATATGCGGGACGGACACTCTGCCTTTATATCGCAGCAATGCGGCAACCAGGAAGCCGTTCGAAATCCACAATGCTGAAAAATCTGCCCCTCCGCGGGTCAGCAGGATACCCGCAATCGATAACAGGCCGAAAGCCGCCGTTATCCCGGCAAAGACGGAAACCCGTTTGCCAATCGAATCTGGCATATTGTCTTCAATAGTCATCTGGTCACCGAATCCATTCTTGGTGAAAACAGGCTTCGCTAAGGAACACCTGCTCCACTCCCAATTTTCAGAACGATATCGACCAGGATATCGATCCAACATTTTGAAGACCGTCATTGCCCCGTTTGAGCCCGCAACTCTCGAACATTCAGATGGCTGATTGGCTCAAACTATGTGCAGATTGATACTAGGTCATCTGGGCTTGGTTACGGCAAATATAATATTAATTAAGGCCCAAGGGACGGAACTGTATTTATCTGAATCCGAAGGCGGACCTCCATTTCGACTGCAAAATCGGGATTGGCATCCGCGCTCATCCATTTCTTCTCGACGCTGACCGCCGGCAAATCGAGGACCAAGCAGGATTTGGCCGGAGAACCATTAGGTCCACCGCAAAATATCAGCGCTTTGGCAAGGCATGGGCGACCACGGCTATCGAGAAACGCATTAACCCTGTTCCTTCTCCAGCAGCATTTGCTTGATCTCCAGCCCATAAGCGTAGCCGCCCATCGTGCCGTCGCTGCGCACCACCCGGTGGCAGGGAATCAACACGGCGACATGGTTGGCGCCATTGGCGCTGCCCACCGCACGAACGGCTCTGGGCTTGCCGATGGCAGCAGCGACATCTGCATAGCTGCGGGTTTCGCCTTCGGGGATTTTGCGCAACTCCTGCCAGACCGCTTCCTGAAATGCGGTGCCTTGGACATCGAGCGGGATATTATGCGGCCGGCCCGGCGCTTCGACTTGCGCGACCACCTGCGCCAGGAGCTTGGCGAATCCATCGCCACCGACGCGCAAATCCGCCTGCGGAAAGCGGTTACGCAATTCCGCCTCGCTTTCGTTGAACGACAGGCAACACACACCCTTAGCGGTCGCCGCAACCATCATCCTGCCCAGCGAAGTGTCGACATTGGCCCAGTAGATCGTCACCCCTGCCCCACCATTTTTCCAGCTGCTCGGCTTCATTCCCATTTTCTGGTCCATCTTGCGTTCCTCGTAAAATCGTGACGCCGAGCCATAGCCTGCATCGTAAATAGCCTCGGTCACCGTTGCGCCGCCATCAAGCGCCTCCTTCATCCGTTCCGATCGCAAGGCTCGCGCATAAGCGGCGGGCGACAGCCCGGTCAGCCGTTTGAAAATCCGCTGGAGGTGGGTCGGCGAATAGCTGGTCAGATCGGCCAACTCATCCAGCTTGGGCGCGGTTTCAGCCGATCGGACCGCATCGATCACCAGTTTGACTGCGGCTTCATCACGCGCGACGTCATTGGGGCGACATCTCAGACAGGCCCTGAGCCCCGCCGCCTCTGCCTCCTCCGCTTTGGCAAAGAAGCGTATATTTTCGCGTTTGGGGTGGCGTGCGGCGCAGGAGGGCCGGCAATAAATGCCGGTGCTCAGGACACCCGTGACGAATTTCCCGTCAAAGCTGCGGTCGCGGGCCTGCATTGCTGCCCATGCTTGAGCATTATCCACCATCTTTTGATTCACGACCCAAACCTCTCCACCGGTGCGACGAAACATCCACGGGCTGCGCTATACACGCCTATATAGGGAAGCCCGTCCAGTTGAAATAGCCGGCGAATTGAGCGGTCCCCGTCGCCGGGCAAGGCAAGGCTGGCGGTTTTCAATGCGGTGATGTGATAGTTCATATACAATCTCTGGCGCTGGTTACTGCGGTCGTTTTAATCACCTCGGCCCGCGCGGCTTCCCGTATCTTGCGTTCAAAGCAAATATTATACGCGGGGCAATTGAAAGTCGCGAAAAACTGCTGGTTTGGCTTTCCGGAAAAATGATTCCCAAAGCCATCTTGCCTCGCAGCAAAATGGTTGCTAGACGCCGCGCATCCGTGGGCGGAATCGCAGGATTTTCGGCCATAAAGCGGAC
>JBALUX010000063.1:0-15016 GCA_036963725.1 Parasphingorhabdus sp.
AGGATGATGCCGCACGCGCTGCAAACGAAATCGGCTATCCGGTCATTCTGAAAGCCACGGCTGGCGGCGGCGGCATTGGCATGCATATTTGCGAGGATGAATCGGCGGTGCGCAAGAACTGGGACAGCGTCGCTCGTCTCGGCGCGGGGAATTTCGGCGACGCCGGTGTGTTTCTGGAACGCTATATCGCCCGCGCTCGCCATATCGAGGTGCAGATATTCGGTGACGGCACCGGTCGGGTCATGCCGCTCGGCGAACGGGATTGCTCGCTACAGAGACGGAACCAGAAGGTCGTCGAAGAATCGCCTGCACCCGATCTCGACGATGACGTGCGGCGCGAACTGATTGCCGCAGCGGTACGCCTCGGCACGGCTGCCCGGTACCTTTCCGCCGGTACGGTAGAATTCCTGTTCGACGCCGAGCGTCAGGAATTTTTCTTTCTGGAAATGAACACCCGGCTGCAGGTCGAACATGGCGTCACCGAAGAGGTGATGGGCATTGATCTCGTTGAATGGATGATCCGCGGGGCAGCGGGAGACTTTTCGTTTCTGGATCGCGAGCCACCGGTGTCAAAAGGCCATTCGGTGCAAGTCCGCCTATATGCCGAGGATCCGGCGCTGGATTATCGCCCGACCAGTGGCACGATCACCGCCATCAGTTTTCCTGAATCTATTCGTGCCGAAACATGGTGCACGGCCGGCAGCGCGATCAGCGCCTGGTATGATCCGATGATCGCCAAGCTCATCGTTCACGCCGATACGAGAGAGGAAGCCATTGCGGCAATGCAGGTCGCACTCGACGAAAGCCGCGTGGACGGGCTCGAGTCCAATCTCCGCTGGCTGCGCTCCGTCGTCCGTGATGATCGCTTCATTTCCGGACAGGTCGCGACCAGATTGCTGGATACGATCGTCTATAATCCGCACAGCATCCGCGTGGTTTCCGGCGGCACAGCGACAACGGTTCAGGACTGGCCGGGCCGCGTCGGTCTCTGGTCGGTCGGCGTGCCGCCATCCGGCCCGATGGACGACCATTCCTTTCGTATCGGTAACCAGCGGCTTGGCAATCCGGAAGGGACGGCAGGGCTCGAAATCACCTTTACCGGTCCGACCCTGTATTTCAATGCAGCCGCACGCATTTGTATCACGGGAGCCGATTTCGGTGCCCGGCTGGAGGACGAGCCTGTTGAACGGGGCGTTCCGCTCGACATCGCTGCAGGCCAGACGCTCGCGCTCGGCCGTGTTAGCGGCGGCGGCATGCGCGGTTACATATTGATCGCCGGCGGGCTAGATATTCCACTCTATCTCGACAGCCGCAGCACGTTCGAGCTTGGCCAATTTGGTGGCCATGCCGCACGAAAACTGGTGGCAGGTGATACGTTGCATCTGGCCGAAGCGGACGTCGGCGCGCCCGCACCGGTTGCCGAAATATCGGATTTCGGGAACCACTGGACGCTGCGTGTCCTATACGGCCCCCATGGCGCGCCGGACTTTTTCACCGACGACGACATTCGTGCGACCCTCGATGCCGATTGGCGTGTGCATTATAACAGCAACCGCACCGGCGTTCGTCTGGTCGGCCCCAAGCCGCAATGGGCAAGGGCCGATGGCGGGGAGGCGGGCTTGCATCCCTCCAACATCCACGACAATCCTTATGCTATCGGCGCGGTCGACTTTACCGGCGACATGCCGATCATCCTCGGCCCCGATGGTCCATCGCTCGGCGGATTCGTTTGTCCGTTCGTGGTGATCGCGGCGGATCAGTGGAAAATCGGGCAACTGGCCCCGGGCGACCGCCTGCGTTTCTTACCGGTCACGCTTGATGATGCCAAAGCCGCCGACCGCGCTCCGCTAGAACTGACGGCGAACCCATCCCGCACAGGCCCGCAGCGCGAGATCGCTGATCTTTCCCCGATCCTCGCTGACACACCAGCCCAGGGGCTGCGCCCCCGCACGGTGTACCGGCAGCAGGGCGACCGCAACATATTGGTCGAATATGGACCGATCGTCCTCGATATCGAACTGCGCATTCGCGTTCATGCCCTGATGACGCTCCTGGAGGAAAAGGCCTTGCCAGGCGTGATTGATATCGTGCCCGGCATCCGCTCCTTGCAGCTGCATTTCGATGACGACATTCTTGACCAGAGTGGCGCGCTTGCTGCTCTCATGGATGCCGATAACCAACTGGGTGATCTCGAGGATTTCACAGTTCCTTCCCGGATCGTGCATCTGCCACTCAGCTGGCGGGATCCGGCCACGCTGGAAACGATCGAGAAATATATGGCCGCCGTCCGTGACGATGCACCATGGTGCCCGGACAATATCGAGTTTATCCGGCGCATCAATGGCCAGCCTGACGCGGATGCTGTCGAGGACATCATTTTCGATGCAAGCTATCTCGTGATGGGGCTGGGCGACGTCTATCTCGGTGCGCCTGTGGCGACACCGGTTGATCCCCGGCACCGGCTGGTCACGACAAAATATAACCCGGCCCGTACGTGGACTCCGCCTAATGTTGTGGGAATCGGCGGTGCCTATATGTGCATCTACGGCATGGAAGGCCCGGGGGGCTATCAGTTGTTCGGCCGCACCATTCAGGTTTGGAATACCTATCGGCAGACCGATGCCTTTGTCGACGGCAAGCCCTGGCTGCTGCGCTTCTTCGATCAAATCAGGTTTTTCAGCGTCAGCGCTGAAGAACTGGTCGAATGGAGAAGGGATTTCCCCAATGGCCGCCGGTCGATCCGGGTCGAGGAATCGGAATTCCGTCTTGCCGACCATCGTGCTTTTCTGGCCGAGAATGCGGAATCCATTGATGCTTTTGAAGCAACGCGTCAGTCCGCCTTCGAAGCAGAACGCGCCCAATGGCAGCAAAATGGCGAATTCGATCGTGTCACACAATTAGCAGAAGATCCGGCAATCGGCGCTCCCGTTGTTCCCGCAATCGAACTGCCCGAGGGTACCGACCTGATCGAAGCTCCGTTCGGTGGAAGCGTTTGGAAACTCATGGTTGCGGAAGGTGACAAAGTAAAGGCCGGGGACGTTATCGCCGTGATTGAAGCAATGAAGATGGAAAGCCCGCTCGAAAGTCCGGATAATGGCACGATTGCAGCGCTCTATATCCGCGAACGCCAGTCGCTCGAACCCGGTGCACCCATGCTGGCGTTGAGGAGACACTAATGACCATGCTCGACCGGCAAAGCCCAGCAGCGATCGCATCAGCCGTAAATAACGGGAAAACAAGCGCGCTTGGAGTGGCGCAGGAAACGCTCGCTCGTCTTCACGCTTATGATGCGGTGCAACCGCAAATATGGATCAGCCGGGCCAAGCCTACTGATTTTCTTGCTGCTGCCCGCAAGATCGATGCCCGCATTTCGGCTGGAGAACAGCTCCCGCTGGCTGGCGTGCCCTTTGCAGTAAAAGACAATATCGACGTCGCCGGGTTTGAGACCACGGCAGGTTGTCCGGCCTATGCCTATTCCCCGGCCGCTTCTTCGACCGTGGCTGCAAAGCTACTCGAGGCGGGAGCCATTTGCGTCGGGAAAACCAATCTCGATCAATTCGCGACTGGCCTTGTCGGCACCCGCAGTCCTTATGGCATTCCGCGCAACGCCTATAATCTCGCTTATGTCAGCGGCGGATCGAGTTCGGGGTCGGCCGTGGCGGTTGCAGCGGGCCTTGTCGGTTTCGCACTCGGCACCGATACAGCCGGCTCGGGACGGGTTCCGGCAGCTTTCAACCATCTTGTCGGTCTCAAGCCGACAAAGGGCCGCTGGAGCACAGAGGGCCTCATACCTGCGTGTCGCACTATCGACTGTATCACGGTGTTTACCGATAATCTGTCCGATGCACGGCTGGTGGACGATGTGCTCGCGGGCTTTGATCCATCTGATCCTTATTCGAAGCCGCTGGCTGAGTGCTCGATTCAACCCAAGCGGATCGGTGTGCCGCGCCGCGACCAGCGCGCATGGTTCGGCGATAGCCAGTCCGAATATCTTTACGACCAGGCGGTCGCCCGTTTGGGAACCGCTGCGGAAATCATCGAGCTGGACATATCGCCGCTCAACGAAGCGGCGAGCCTTCTTTACAATGGTCCTTGGGTCGCTGAACGAACGGCAGCCATTGAGGATCTCTTGGCCAGCAATCCCGATGCGATCCACGAGACGGTGCGCGCGGTCGTCGAGCCCGGGTTAAACATCAGCGCGGTTAAACTGTTCAAAGGCATGTACCGCCTTGCCGAACTCAAACGCCAGGCGGATGGGCTATGGGATGAGGTTGATCTGCTCGCCTTTCCCACCACCGGCACCACCTATCGCGTCGCTGAACTGTTGGTGGCGCCGATCGCCTTGAACAGCAATCTCGGCTTCTACACCAATTTTGTAAACCTGCTCGACATGGCAGCAGTCGCTGTGCCCGCTGGCACCCGTTCGAACGGGACCGGCTTCGGTATCACTTTGATCGGCCCTGCCGACAGCGACCAGGCCTTGCTCGACGCAGCCGAAAATTATCTGGCGGCAGCAGACTTGCCTGCTCCGCCCGCACTTGATCTGGAGGGAAAAATGGAAAGCGTTAAACTTGCCGTCGTCGGCGCCCATTTGAAAGACATGCCACTGCACTGGCAGCTGACCTCGCGCGACGCCGTTTTTGTCGGTGCCTTCGAAACCGCTCCCACCTATCGTCTTTACGCGATCGCCGACAGTGTCCCGCCAAAGCCGGCGCTGGTACATAGCGAGGATGGAGCTGCCATCAAGGTCGAAGTCTATGAACTGGACGTCGCCGCCTTCGGTAGCTTCGTGGCAGAAGTTCCTGCCCCGCTTGCCATAGGGACCGTCACCTTGGCCGACGGCAGCAGCGTAAAGGGCTTTGTCGCCGAGTCACGGGCGACGACAGGCGCGCAGGACATCACCGATCTCGGCGGCTGGCGCGCCTTTATCGAGACGAAATAGCACGCTTGTTACCCGTTAAGCGGAAGAAAATTGAACCACCGCGATCAACTCAAATATTACGCTTGACGTATTTGATAATATCAATACCATAGCCGTCATACCAAAAAATAAGAATCGTTCACAGGAGAGACACTGCAAACCGGGCCGGCTGAGGGCTCGGGCAGTAGCTATTCTTGGGCCTCGGCCCTCAGGCAAATGAGGTAGGCGGTATGAACGGAGTTCGGGTAGGAAACAGGATCATTGGAGCTGAGGCGCCGGTCACTGTCGGATGGGAGAACATCGGCAGGGTGGAAGGCGGCCCGGCCAAGCAATTCATTTTCACATATTTCCAGCCCACTGTGCTCTTCGCCGTTCTCGCCTTCTGGTATTATGCACCCAATTCCATTGCCGTAGCATCCACGGCCATCATGATCGGGATCGCTTTCAAGCTGTTCCTGCTGGGACTCGAATGGGTCAATCCGCGTTATGATAGCTGGCGGCTCACCTGGAAGGAATTGGCCACCGACCTGTTTTATGTCGGACTCGGTTACACATTGCTCCGCATGGTCGACAATTACATCGGCGACGGTGTCATGATTGAAGCCATTCAGGGCTCTTTTGACTGGGACAAATTCGCATGGTTCACCGGACTGCCGTTGCTGGTGCAAGCGCTTTTGATCTCGCTGATTTTCGAATTCGGTCAATATTGGATGCATCGCGGCATGCATAATTGGTATCCGCTCTGGCTGACCCATGCGCCGCATCACTACATCACCCAATTGAACATCAACAAGGGCGCTGTCGGCAATCCGATCGAACTGTTCCTTATCGGACTGGGGATCGGCGGCTTCTTCGATTTCATCCCGCGGGCTTTTCTGCTCGCAGGCGCGATCGGACTGACGGTTGGTATCTACCAGCACATCAATGTCCGTTTCAATTCGCCGCGCTGGTGGCGCTTTCTGTTCAACACCACCGAGCATCACAGCGTGCACCACTCGCAAGACTATGAAGCCACTCGCAGCAATTTCGGCGCCAGCTGGATTATATTCGACCGCCTCTTCGGAACCTGTGTCGATGGCGAGGCGGAATTACTCGGAATGGAAGGCGGACGACGGATGCCAATCAACGAGACCATGACCTTCCCGTTCACCGAAGGCTATAAGTCGATCAAGTCCCGGATCAAGGATCGCCGGCAGCCACCGACCGCGATACCGGCCGAGTAGTTGACCATTTTGCCCCTGCCTCAAACAACTTTCTCTCGGCAGGGGTTATATTTGCCACTGAGCGATGCGAAACCGCAGGCTTTCCTGTTTCCCGGAACTTACTGGAGGAATTGTAAGTGAACTTGCCTTTCATCGACTGGATCTGGCGCGCGAAGGGCTCGCTGCCCCTCGAAACGCCAATGTCTTCGGCAAACGCATTCGACAGGCTTGATCCGCTGTTCCAGACGAATGGAACAAGCTACGAGATCGAAGGCGACACACTGACGTTCAGCAAGCATAATCCCGCTGCTCAGGACAAGTTGGCAACTTTCACCAGTGGCACGCTGACGGTCGTCGAGCGAGAAGGGCGTTCGGTGCTCACATATAAGGTGACCAGCCCGGCATTGCTGGCTTGCTTTCTGGCCCCGTTGCTGTTTCTAGCCTTGGGCCAGGTTAACGTCGCCATTGGCGAGTATGAAAAGTCCAAAGCCGAAGCAGCAGAAAAGTCCGGAAAAGACACCGATAAATCGGAAAAAACTGACGAAGTGGACAAGGATGTAAAGTTGCACTGGTTTGACGCAGCCCTGGGTGCACCCGCACCGGAAAAGCCGGACAAAAAAGATAAAGAAAAAGAAAAATATGAAAAATACTCGCCCAAGACCGCCTATATTTTAGCGGCGATCTTCGCGACGCTCTATGTCGTAGGCCGCATTCTTGAGCCATGGCTAATGAAGTCGAGGTTTCGCAGGGAATTGTCAGATATGCCGTCGATTAATGACATAAATTCAGTCGAACGACTTAGTCGGGAATGATATTCGAACTTCGTTCCCATCAATAGCTGCTGCACCCTTATCAATTTGCCGATTGAGAAGTTCGAGATATCAATGGGCCGAAATGCCGCGAAGATAAGCTTGAAACAGACTTTTGCCGCTCAGTACGGTGAATATATATTATAATAGGGATATCTTTCTCAGCTTTGCGAAGGCGCAGCTTTTCCTAGTGCTGACTGCACCTAGCTTTTCAATTTTTTCCGGGATCCGGAATATTGTGAGTCCAATGATTTTTGCGATTTGGCTTTTTGATCGGGTCAAATTTTTCTTCGTCATCCATGTTCCCAAAAAGGCTCGTTTCCCTGCGCACGGCCAGCATCGCATGCATGGCGAACTGACGCCGTCTTTTAAATGAAGATAGCCAAGCTGCATAAGAGGCTGGCAAAATCCAGCCTCGCCGGGATGCCCCCTGAAACTTCACTCAAGTCGTGTACAAGGCTGGTTTGAACATGGAATGGCAAAAGATATCATGTGCTGGTTGGAGATGTGGGTTTCGAATATGACGGCACCTAGCCGGTTGCTGCCATTCGAGTGCGAGTAAAAGGGTGCACACTGAATGTCTGCTTACAGGGACGAGCGAAGGTCTTTGGAAAGATGACATCCAAGCACTGACGTCGGAAGGTGTGTTTGCCACCTTCGATTGTACCGATAGCAAATCACAAGTTGCCCAGGCAAAGCGTCACCCACGAGCATCCCCCCGTTTGGGGACTTTCAACAGCAACCGCGATTTTCCTAAGCTGAGAGTGATGGTGCCGCTTAGAGGATTCGAACCTCTGGCCCCCGCATTACGAATGCGATGCTCTACCAACTGAGCTAAAGCGGCATCGATGAAATGGATGAGGGTCACGCTCAAGCAATTTCCATTGATCGCGCGCCATTAACAGCAGAGCTTTGCTGTGACAAGTGCGCGCGGTTGATATTTCGAGCAGACGGTGTCGGCGGGTTCGGGTCTTGGCGCCGACCGGGCGCGAAGGTCATCATAGGGATATTTACCATATATTTACCATGAGCGGTGCAGACCAGTGTGGAATTGACGCAATCGCAATGGGGCAGCATGGAAAACCTACGGAATCACAGCGAAATCGACGATCAGGACATGTCTTCTGTACCTGATTATACGGTCTTTGACGATGACGACGCCGCTGTAGAAGCGCCGCCGCCGATCAGTCAGGACGAGCGCCGCATGCATGTGCGTGCCTATAATTTCTGGGCCGGTTTGCTCGGCGAACGGCAATTTCCCAATGTCGAGGATTTGTCTCCCGAATCGGACGAGGATTTCGGCCCGAACAGCGTTTTGCTGGACTTTACCAATGGCGTCGAAAATCCGTCGATCCAGTTTCTTGGCCGCGAACTTCGCGAAGAGTGCAAGATCGATGCGTCGATCACCGCGGTTGCCGATGTGCCAGCGCGTTCGCTGCTTTCGAGGATCACCGACCATTATCTGCAGATAATCGCCAATCAGGCGCCTATCGGTTTTGAAGCCGAATTCGTCAACCACCAGGGCATCTCGATCATGTATCGCGGCATCCTGCTGCCTTTCTCGACCGATGATGACACGATTGATTTCATCTATGGCGTCATCAACTGGAAAGAAGTGGCCGCCGACGCCGTCCAGCAGGAGATTGAAGAGGAAGTGTCTGAAGCGATGCTCTCCGCTCCGGAACGCAAGATGGCAGGCCCGGTCTGGGAAGACGGCCCGAATGCGACCAATCGGGATGATCGGGATCCGACTCCGCAACTCGAACTCACTTCCGCATTTGAAATCATAGCAGAAGAAGCTGAAGCGGAACCGTCAGACCAACCGGCCGAGGATGCAAGTCTGGCCGACTGGTTGTCCGCTGCCCGGAGCAGCGCCGACAATGCCGTGCACAACGAACAGCGCAGCCGCGCGGCGCTATATGCCGCTATCAGCCATGCCTATGATTTCTATCTGATGACCGAGCTGTTTCCAGGCGATTATGAGATGTTGCTCGAAGATAGCGGCCTGGTGGTGCAGAAACGCGCGCCGATGACGCCGATTGTCAAACTGGTATTTGGTACCCGTTATGACAAGACGCGTCTGACCGAATATGCCTCTGTGCTCAAATATGCGAAGCGCAATGCGATTGCCAAAGGGGCGCTCGGCGATTTCCTTGGCCAGCATGATGGTGGCCTGAAAGCGATTGTCCATGCCGAGCGCGCTGCAGGACGGACCTCCGGTTTGCTGAACAAGCTCAGGTCAACCGGCGAAGATTTGCTGGCGAAGCTGCGCTCGGCGCCGTCGCAGCAATTGCAGGATATTGATGCCGGCGATTCCGAATTTGTCGTGCTGGTTGCCCGCAAGGGTTCGGATGGAGAATTGTCCATCGTCGGACCGGTTCGCGGCAATGTCAAGCTGACCAACCAGGCCTTGAAACATACAGAAATCTGAATGCGTCTGGCGGAGTTGTAAAGCAGCTTCCATCCGTACTAGTTGCATATGTAACAGAAATATCACTATCGGTAATAATCTCTTATCCTCCTCCGAAAAGGATCGGCTAGCCTCTTGAGCGTGTCGCGGATTGGGCGCATAGCACGGGCATGCCGACGGGATCCTGACCCGTCTCGATCCACTTGGGGGAAAAATGGCGGCCAATCGCGAACGGAAATCCAAGTCAGCCCAGACTAAAACCGATAGGCTCGAAAAGGTGCTGGTAGCCGCCTTTCGCGAAAGCGCCTTGCCGGGCGAAAATATCGGTTTCGACGAAAAAGCTTGTGAGGAGGCGGCGGAATTCACGTTGCGATCCGCTCAGGAGCGCCGTGGCAGCGAAGCGAACCTGTCGCTGGAAAGTGTCGGCGGTCAGCAGAATCACAGACATTTGCGCCTCGCGATCGTTAACGACGATATGCCGTTTCTGGTCGACTCGGTTTGCGCGACCATTGCCGGTTTCGGCCTGACCATCGAACGGCTGATCCATCCGGTTGTCGCGGTCAGGCGCGATGCCGAGGGCCATCTGATCGAGTTTATCGAGCAGGCAACCGGCGGCGAAAAACGCGAATCTGTCATCTATATCGAACTCGAGAGAACCGATGCCCGCATTCGCCGGGAACTGGTCAAGGCGCTGCGCGCGAATCTCAAGGATGTCGCCGCCGCCGTTGCCGACTGGCTGAAATTGCAGATCGTGCTGGGTGAAAATGCCGACGGTCTGCCAGAAGGCGAAGGGGCAACCCTGCTCCGCTGGTTCCTCGATCGCAACCTCACACTGCTCGGCCATGAATTGGTAGATACCAAAGGTGGCCGCACGCAACAGCTCGGTATCGCCCGGATGCGGCCGCAGCCGATCCTTTCCGATGAAAGCCGGCGACGCGCTTTTGAATGGTTTGAAAATGGCGGGCAAGCACCGCTGATTATCAAATCGAACCAGCTGTCCACGGTGCATCGCCACGTTTTGATGGATCTGATCATCGTGCCGGTCAGGGAAAAGAACAAGATCAAGTCGCTGTCGATCATTTCCGGAATGTGGACCAGCGCGGCGCTCGCCGCTGCGCCTGAAAATATTCCGGTGTTGCGTACCCAGCTCGCCCGGCTGTTCGACAAGTTTGAATTTTCGGTAGCCGGCCATGCCGGGAAAAGCCTGACCCACGCGCTGACATCGCTGCCGCATGATCTCCTGATTACCTTCGCGCAGGATGACCTCGAAAAACTGGCTCTGATCTCGATGTCCCTGATCGACCGGCCACGGCCCAAACTGCACAGCGTGATCTCGCCGCTCGCCCGTCATCTGTTTGCCTTCGTATGGCTCCCGCGTGAGCAGCTTTCCACCGAGCGCCGGCAGAATGTTGAAAATATGCTGACGGAAGCGACCGGCGCGAAAATATTGAGCTGGTCCAATACGCTTGAAGAGGGCGGTGTCTCCTCCTTGCGTTACACGCTTGACATGGGGACAGATGGCAGGATCCCGGATCCGGATCTGCTCGATCAGGAACTTGAAAATATGGTTCGCGGCTGGAAGCCGGAAGTCGAACGCAATCTGCGGGAAGCGGGGCAGGAAAACCGGGCGGCGGTTCTCGCGCAGCGCTACGCGAATTGTTTCCCGGGCACGTATCAGTCAACCTATGGCGCGCTGGAAGCGGCCAAGGACATCATGCGGCTGTTCAAGCTGGAGCGGGGCGGGCAGCGTTCGACCCGGCTTTACCGGCTTGCCAGCGATGCCGATGATCTGCTGCGGCTGAAAATCTATCATCTAGGCGGTGCGCTGCCGCTTTCGGATGCCGTCCCGACATTGGAGAACTTCGGTTTCACAGTGCTCGAATCCGTACCGACTCCGCTGGACGATGGCCGACTGGGTTTCATTCACGATTTTCTGCTCGAACTGCGGTCCGAGGAACGGTGTGACAGTCTGATTGCCCGTTCCGATGAAATAGAGGCAGCGATTACCAGCGTGCTGGACGGAGAGGCTGAAAATGACGCCTTCAACCAGCTTATCACGACCGCCGGCATCGACGCCCGCTCGACGGTGTGGATGCGGGCCTGGTTCCGCTATTTGCGCCAGACGGGGTTGAGCTACGGTCTGGTCACGGTTGTAGAGGCTCTGGCCGAGGCACCGGATGTCACGGCCGCAATGATAATGCTTTTCCGTGCCTTGCATGATCCGGATTTTGACGGCGACCGTGCGAAAGCGGCAGGTGTTGCGATACGCGACATGGATTCTGCCTTGGTCGGCGTTCATGCGATTGACGATGACCGCATTCTGCGGCTTTTCCGCGCGGTTATTGAATCAATATTGCGCACTAATGCTTTCGCCTATCAGGCCGGGGAAGCGCTTGCCTTCAAGATTGAAAGCGCCAAAATTCCCGAGTTGCCGGCGCCGGTGCCGTGGCGGGAGATATTCGTCTACAGCCCGCGTGTCGAGGGCATTCATTTGCGTGCCGGTCCGGTGGCCCGCGGCGGTCTCCGCTGGTCGGACCGCCGGGATGATTTCCGCACCGAAATATTGGGCTTGATGAAAGCCCAAAGGGTCAAAAATGCCGTGATTGTACCGACCGGCGCAAAAGGCGGCTTTTTTGCCAAGCAATTGCCGTCCGGGGACGACCGCGACGCGTTTCTTGCCGAAGGTGTCGAAGCCTATAAGATATTTATCTCCGCCCTGTTGTCGGTGACCGACAATATCGTCGAGGGCAAAGTCGTGCCGCCTGCTCAAGTGCAGCGGCTTGACGAGGACGATCCCTATTTCGTCGTGGCGGCCGACAAGGGCACGGCAAGCTTCTCCGATATCGCCAACCAGATCGCAATCGATCGCGGTTTCTGGCTCGGTGATGCATTCGCCAGCGGCGGCAGCAACGGCTATGATCACAAGGCCATGGGGATCACGGCGCGGGGTGCATGGGTCTCGGTACAGCGCCATTTTGCTGAAACGGGTGTGGATGTTCAGACCGCACCGATCCGCGTTGTCGGTGTCGGCGATATGTCCGGTGACGTGTTTGGCAACGGCATGCTGCTTTCGAAAAGCCTGAAAATCGTCGCAGCCTTTGACCACCGCCATATTTTTATCGATCCTGATCCTGATCCGGCGACAAGCTGGATCGAGCGGAAAAGACTGTTCGAATTGCCGCGTTCCAGCTGGGATGATTATGACAAGGATCTGATATCCAAGGGCGGCGGGGTCTTTTCACGCGGTTCGAAGACGATCAAGATCTCCAAGCAGGCGGCCAAGCTGCTCGGCCTGCCCGAAGACGCCGAAACGACGCCATCCAAATTGATGACCGCGATATTGGCATGCGACGCCGATCTGTTGTGGTTCGGCGGTATCGGTACCTATGTGAAGGCCGCTTCCGAGAATCACATCGAGGTTGGTGATCCGGCCAACGACAAGATTCGCCTGAATGCCCAACAACTGCGTGTGAAGGTGATAGGCGAGGGGGCCAATCTGGGTATAACCCAGGCCGCTCGCATCGCTTTTGCTGCCAAGGGTGGCCGGATCAATACCGACTTTATCGACAATAGCGCCGGGGTTGATTGCTCGGATCACGAAGTCAATATCAAGATCGCGCTCAATGCGGAACTGGCCAGCGGCAAGCTGCAGCCAGACGTGAGAAATGCGCTGCTCAAGTCCATGACCGATGATGTCGGCGCGCTGGTTCTCGAAGACAACCGGCTGCAGGCATTGGGGCTATCCATCGCCGAAATGGGGGGTGCGAAATCCCTGCCTTCATATATTCGCCTGATTGAACAGTTCGAGGAACATGGCCAGTTGAACCGGGCGGTTGAAGGACTGGCCAGCAACGAGGATCTGATCCGTCGCAGCCAGGAAAACCGCGGCCTCTATCGGCCGGAACTGGCTGTGCTGATTTCGACCGCCAAGCTCGCGCTGCAGGATGCCATCGAAAATAGCGATCTGGGTGATGATCCTGGACTGAATAGCGAATTGCTGCAGGCATTTCCGGCTGCGATGCAGGAAGGCCATGAATCGGCTATTCTCAATCACCAATTGCGCCGCGAGATCATTGCCACCAAATTGGCAAACCGGATGATCAACCGGCTGGGGTTGATCGACCCGTTCGAACTGGCCGAGGAAGAAGGATGCACCTTGGGAGAGGTGGCGCGCGCCTTCGTCATGGCAGAACGTCTGTTCCACGCCGACCGGCTATGGCACGCGCTGGAAATAGCCGAGATCGCGGAAGATATCAGAATCACTCTTTTCGACCGCCTCGCGTATGTGCTGCGCTCGCACATGGCGGATCTGATGCGGATCGGAGTTTCTGATGACCGGATTGACGATACCGTCAATATGCTGGCACCAGGCGTGACTGTGCTCAACGAAAATGTCGAAAATCTGATAACCGCCGAAGGCCGCTTGCAAGCGGCCAAGCAGATGAAATCGCTGGTTGAAGCAGGCGCAACGCCCGAAATCGCCAACAAGATCGCCAATATCTACAAAAATGACGGTGCCGCCGGCATCGCTTATCTCGCCCATAGCCGGGAGATTGATGCTCTGGATGTGGCGGCAGCCTTTACCCAGCTTGGTAGTCAGCTGGGCCTCGATTGGGCGCAAATGACCGCGACCCGGATCAATCCTTCCGATCCTTGGGACCGGTTGCTAGTTGCAGGCCTGGCGCGTGATTTTCAGCAGATGCGTCTGGATTTCCTGCGCCGGACCCGGGGCAAGGATATGCAGCAATTTGTCGAAAGCTGGGGCGACCGCAATATCGACCGCGTGGCGCAGTTCAGAAACATAATGGACCGGGCACAGCAAACGCCAAAACCGTCGATTGCCATGCTGGCGCAAATCGCTGGGCAGGCCCGGTTGCTGCTCTCGCGCTAGATCCAGTATCCCAGCGTATGTAGGGACAGGCCGACCAGTCCGCCAACGAGGGTGCCGTTCACGCGGATGAACTGCAAATCGCGGCCAACGGCATTTTCGACGCGGTCGGTGATCGTCTGCGTGTCCCAGCTGCGGATCGTCTCTGACACCAGTTTGACGATATTGTCGCCATAGCTGGAGACCACGCCGATGACCGCACGCCGGCCGAACCGGTTGATCTGGCGATTGAGCTGCTTGTCCTGCTGCAGGCTGTTGCCCAGTTGGATCAGCGCGTCACCGAATTGGCCGGCCATTGCGGCATCGGGGTCACGGGCCGCCCGCAGCAGCGCTTCCCGGCCCTGTTCCCAGATGCCATCAAGCCATGACGCAATGGCGGGGTTTTCGATCATTTCGAGTTTCCACTCGTTGACTTTCAGTCGCAGCTCCGGGTCTTGCTGCAGTTCGGTGGCTAGTTGTTCCAGGCTCTCTTCGGTTTTGGCGCGAACCGGATGATGGGGATCGGCAGCCATATCGGCGAGCAATTTGTAAAGACCGTCCAGCACCTCGTTGGCGACCCGGTCATCTAGGCCGGTCCAGCGCATCACCGCATTGGCGCGGTCGGTAACGATATTGCGGATTACCGCTTCGTTGGTATCGAGCGTACGATAGGCCCAGCGAATGGTGGAATCTATCAACGGGCCATGGCGCTTTTCGGCCATGACCGCCGCCAATATCTGTCCCATCGGCGTTGCGATATCGAGCCCGACGGCCTGTTTTTTGACAGCGCCCTTGAACATGGTGCCG
>JBALUX010000064.1:0-15016 GCA_036963725.1 Parasphingorhabdus sp.
CTGCGGACCGCCGCGCATCTCGACTGGTCAGAGGTTGACCCGTCGATCCTCGGTACCTTGTTCGAGCGCGGTCTTGATCCCGCCAAGCGCAGCCAATTGGGCGCCCATTATACTGACCGGGCCAAGATCATGCAGATCGTCGAGCCGGTCATCATCCGCCCGCTGGAAGCAGAATGGAACGAGGCGCGCACCCGGATGGAAGCGCTGATCGACAAGGCCCCGAAGGCGACGGCAGAGAAATTGCTTCGCGGCAAGGAACTGGCCAAACGGACCAAGGCGCTGAATGAGGCGGCAACGATCCATCGTGATTTTCTAACCCGACTGACCGCATTCCGGGTGCTTGATCCCGCCTGCGGCTCGGGCAATTTTCTCTATGTCGCGTTGCTGTCGCTGAAAGATATCGAGCATAAGGCGAACCTCGAGGCGGAAGTGCTGGGCCTGACCCGGGAATTTCCACGGGTCGGGCCGGAGTCGGTGCTCGGCATCGAACTTAACCCCTATGCCGCCGAACTGGCGCGGGTGTCGGTGTGGATTGGTGAAATTCAGTGGATGCGACGCAACGGTTTTGCGGCGGCGAAAAACCCGATCCTGCGGCCCTTGGGAACGATTGAAAATCGCGATGCGGTGTTGACGATTGACCGTGATGGCAAGCCGCAACGGGCTAAATGGCCGGAAGCGGATGTGGTGGTTGGGAACCCGCCGTTTTTGGGCAACAAGAAAATGATCCGGGAGTTGGGCGAGGATTATACCGTTGCCCTGCGCAGAGCATGGTCAAACGTGCCCGGTGGTGCCGACTTGGTTTGTTACTGGTTTGCCAAAGCATGGAATCAGATGGCAGCGGGCAAGTTGCAGCGCGCCGGACTGGTTGCGACGAATTCAATTCGCGGTGGGGCCAATCGAGAGGTATTGAAACCTATCGTTGAGAATGGCCGAATATTCGAAGCATGGAGCGATGAAGAATGGACGGTTGATGGCGCGGCAGTGCGGGTGTCCATGGTTTGTTTTGATGCTGCTGATGGGGAGTTCGTCCTTCTTAACGGCAAAGGTGTGGAGACTATTTTTTTCGACTTGTCTTCCGCGCGGGGAGGGGTCGATTTAACCTCTGCCTCTCGGCTTTCACATAATCAAAGAATTGCATTTCAAGGACCTGTCAAAGTGGGACCATTTGATGTGGATGCGAACTCAGCACGTGCTTGGTTGACTTGTCCAATCAATCCGAATGGTAAAAGTAATTCAGATGTTGTGAAGCCGCTGCTTAATGGAATGGACATTACAAGACGCCCTTCCGACAGATGGATTGTCGATTTTGGAACAATGGATCAAAACGAAGCGGCCTTGTTTGAACTGCCTTTTGAATATGTAAAAGCCTATGTCAAACCCATGCGGGACACAAACCGACGAGAAAGAAGAAAGATATATTGGTGGCAACATGGTGAAACAGTTCCCGGTCTAAAAAAAGCGGGTTTAGGATTAGGTCGAGCAATATTTACACCGCGAGTAGCGAAATTCAGACTATTTGTTTGGGCACCGAACACCACGGTTCCTGACAGTCGGGTAGTGGCTATTTGTCGTGAAGATGACACCAGCTTTGGGATAATCCACAGCAAGTTCCATGAACTTTGGTCATTGGCATTGGGCGGTTGGCACGGAGTGGGAAATGACCCTCAATATACACCGTCCCTTGGTTTCGAAACCTTCCCGTTCCCCGAAGGCCTGACCCCCGATATTCCCGCCGCCGACTATGCCGATGATCCGCGAGCTCAGGCTATTGCAACGGCGGCCGCGCGGCTCGATGAATTGCGCGAAAACTGGCTCAATCCAGCTGATCTGGTCCGCCGCGAGCCAGAGGTGGTGCCGGGCTATCCCGACCGGATATTGCCGGTCGACGCGGATGCAGCCAAAGAGCTGAAAAAACGCACGCTGACCAATCTCTACAACGCACGCCCTGCATGGCTCGACCATGCCCACGCTGCGCTCGATGAAGCGGTGGCAGAGGCTTACGGCTGGGGTGACGACTGGCGCGCGGGTGTGCTGACCAAAGACGAAATGCTCGCCCGCCTGTTCCGGCTCAATCAGGAGCGCGCCGCTTCGGAGCGCGCGTCTTGAAATAGAGCGCCGTGGACTGACCTTTTGGATGCAAAAAAAAGGGCGCACCGTCCATTGAACGGCACGCCCTCTGTTACTAGCCTAGCTCCAACTTAAAAGCGGAAACCAACACCCGCGACGACCTGGTGGCGGTCGAGGTCGACGCCGATTTCATTGTTATCGTTGAACAATGTGTCGTTATATTTCAGCGAGCTATAGTTGGAATAGCGATACTCGAGCTTGACGAAGGCGCCGGAGCCGTTGCCGTTGCCGCCGGTGCCGATCACCTGTTCGATGCCGGCACCAATGCGATAGCCGTCGACCTGCTGGCTGTCGTCAAAGTTGAGATCGACGCCATCGGATTCGGCGCGGTCCTGGAAGCGGGATTCGACTGCGGTGTTGGTGTAGCCGCCCTTTGCGTAAAGCAGAGTGTTGGGGCTGACCTTGGCACCGATACGCGCGCCGAGATAGAGGTCGCGCTTCAGGTTGACGCGATAGCCAAACGGCGCGTTGATATCCTCGTCGCCTTCCTGCTCGCCGGTCGAGTCCATATATTCGCCTTCGATACCGAAGACCACAGGACCCGCATCGAAGTCATAGCCGAGTGCGACGCCATAAGCGAAACCGTCAACCGACTGGTCGAGCGTGTTGTTTTCGAAAATGCCGTCATTGTCGGTGTCGACGTCGACATCGCTGCCCGAACGCAGCGTGTCATAGCCGCCAAGGATTTCGGCGCGGGGACCGGTGAAGGGGGAGTCGGACTGTGCGACGGCCGGGGTGGCCACGGCAAAGGCGCCGACGACGGATGAGAGGATCAGGGGGGTGATCATGGGGGATTTCATAATTTTACTCCAACTAACTAGATATGGAACAGGATCGTTCCGGCCTTGCCCGCTATTGCTGCGGGCTTCCCGTCGATGCTGCGCCGGATACAGGGCGCGCTAGATCGACGAGTAGAGGAAACGGCCCAATCGCAGGGGCGTTCCATCGGCAGTTGAATAAGTCGCGATTGCCCCGTTTCTGATGCAAAAATACCACAGCGGGCCGCCGGCGCAGCGGACGATCCGCTGTCCTACACGGGCTCTCTGCGCTTATGCTGCGCATCGTGACGAATCTTTGCCGGGCATTCGCCCCCGCCGGCCAGCGCGCCGGGGCGGGGCGTTGCAAAGGTTACACTAGGCACGGGTGCTGTTGGAAAAATCTGGCTGTTTTCCGGGGCCTCGGGGCAAAGGTCACAGAAAATAATAACGGGCTGTCCTGTCAAGTTCCCGCAGGGCAGGGGCGCGGCTATCCGGCCGGCGCATCCGCGCGCTATTTATAGACGATATCATCCGGGAAGCGCGCTGCCTGGCGCAGCGCCGACAGGGCGGGGTGGTCGGCGTCGTGGGTGGTCGCTGCATTCTGGCTCCAGCTCATCACCGGTTCGCGATGTTTGATTTTCCAGACATCGCCGCGCTTCTCGAACCGGTCGAGATAGCGGCCGAAATAGGTCATCTCGCTGTCCGCGCCATCCGGCCCGGCGAGATAGTGAAAGGCGATGAGATAGCTCTCGACGCGCGCCTGCGGGCCATCGAAGGCGTAGAGAATGTTGGTGACCATATGGTGGGTCTGGCGGAACGCCTTGATCGCCGGAACAAGCTCGGCGCAGAAGCCGTGGGCGGGAACCGCATCCGGGCCATAAGCGGTGGTTGCATCGGGCCAGTAGCAGCTTTTCAGCGTCGCCTCGTCGGCCCGGTCGACGCCGCGACAGTGCAGGGCGATGATCCCGGCGATGGCGGCGCGATCGGCCAGTTCCGCTGCGCCCGGTACGCGGCCCGGTTCCTGCGCGCCTGTTTGATTGTCGTCCGCCATGGTCACCCTCCTGCTATCGATAAGAGTAATTTACCTGATCCGTCCGGCTCCTACTATGCCTCAAAAGAACAGGAGAGATGCGATTAGGGCGACCGAACTGGAGGCCGTAACGGCCAATCTGGCGATCCGCGACCTGGCGGCGCTGTACATGCGCGGGCTGGACCGGCTGGACCGCGATCTGCTGCGCGCGCAATTCTGGGACGATGCCTATCTGAGCTACGGCATCTATGAGGGCGGTCCGGACGGCTTTGCCGACTTCTGCATCGACGCCCTGAAAACGCACGAGCGCAACCATCATATGCTCGGCCAGCATCTGATCGAACTGTCCGGCGATGAAGCCTTTGGCGAAGTCTATTACCAAGCCTATCACAAGCTGATCAACGAGGCGGGCGAGCAGCGCGACCTGTTCATCAGCGGGCGCTATGTCGACCGGCTGGAGAAGCGCGGCGGCGTCTGGAAATTCGCCTATCGGTCGGAACTGGTCGACTGGGTCCGCGACGATCCCTGTGCCGACGCATTCCTCGAAGGCTCGCCAATGATCGTGGGCGCGCGCAAGCCCGCCGACCCGCTGTATGACCGCACAATAATGTCCCGCAAATCGGAGTCCGCAAATGGCCTATGATCTCACCAAAGCTTCCGACCCTGAGCTAGCGCCGGGCGAGGCGCGCTGCCCGGGCCCCTCGATGCAGGATATCATGGACGCAGACGGCGACAATCCGCCGCCGGCGATGCGGACCGAGCAATATGAATTTCTCGGTGACGAGGATATCAGCTTCGACCGCTATATCGACCCCGCCGTCCATGAACGCGAAATCGACCAGATGTGGAACCGGACATGGCAATGGGCCTGTCGCGAGGAGCATATCCCCGCGCCCGGTGATCGCCATGTCTATGATGTCGGACCCTATTCGATCCTGGTTGTGCACGGCGATGACGGCAAGATCCGCGCGTTCGTCAACAGCTGCCCGCATCGCGGCATGAAATTCGCGACCGAAGGAAACACGGGCAGCAGCGGCACCAAACGCCCGCATATCCGCTGCCCCTTTCACGGCATGACCTTCAACCTTGATGGATCGCTCAAGGAAATTCCCTGCCGCTGGGACTTTCCGCATCTGAACGAGGACAATTTCGGCCTGACCGAGGTCCGCTGTGATCTGTGGGGCGGCTTTGTCTTCATCAACATGGACGACGACGCGCCGCCGCTAGCCGACTATCTGGAAATATTACCCGAGCATTTCAAGCAATGGCCGATGGATGACCGCTATGTGGCGCTGCACACCCAGAAGGTGTTGCCGGCCAACTGGAAGATGGCGATGGAGGCGTTTCTCGAGGCTTATCATGTGCTCGAAACCCATTCGCAGGCGGTCTACACCGCCGGCGACGCCAATGCGCAATATGATATTTTTGGCAAGAATGTCAGCCGCTTCATGCACGCGGTCGGCGTGCCCAGCCCGCATCTGAAACAGCCGGTCAGCGAGGCAAAGCTGTTCGAGAAACTCGGCCGCGATCCGAAGGATCTGCCCGAAGGGGCATCGGCCCGGAAAGTCCATGCCGATATGTTGCGCCAGGAACATGGTAGCGAGTTCAACATTGACCTGTCCGGCGTATCAACCAGCGAAATGGTCGATAGCCTCGAATATTTTCTCTTCCCCAATATGTTCTTCTTCCCCGGCATCGACATCCGCCTCTGCTACCGCTTCCGGCCGATCGACGTCGATCATTGCCTGCACGAGATACTGGTGCTGCAACCGCTCCCCGAAAGCGGCGAGCGCCCGGTCCCTGCGAAACCGGTCCGGCTCGAGATAGAGGATAGTTATAATCTGGTGGAGGGCTTTGTCCTCGCCGACATACTCGATCAGGATACCGACAATCTCGCGATGCAGAGAGATGGTGCCAAAGCCTCGAAGAAAGGCGCCCAGTCGCTCGGCAATTATCAGGAGGCCCGGATCCGTCGGTTACAGATGACGCTGGATGAATATTTGGCGTGACTCATGCCTGATGGTGGATCCGATCCTTGTTCCTGGCCTTGCTACCGAACCGTGAGTGCAATGCCGGGGATCTCCGGCTTCGGGACATTTGCTTGACCAGTGCGTGGCACCTGTCTAAATTTACTATCTAGCGGGGCAAAAGAGCATTTTTCATTGAAAGGCGTATTATGAAGGTAAACGTTAAATCAGCAGAGAAATCTGCCAAGCGAACTTATGAAAAGCCAGAATTGTTGGAGATTGTTTTGGAGGATTATACCGAGGGCAAAAAGCTTGATACGACGGAAGTTACTACAGCCGTTGGCCCATCATAAATTCCGAGCGCCAATAGCAAAACTGCTCTGACAGAGATATTTTAGCAGCGTTGAAACGGCGACCCTACTCGCTTCACTTGGACAATATAAAAAACAGCTATCCTTTGGCGTGTTGACCGCTCCCTTCCATATGGTGGGCGGCGGCGGGGTCGGATTGCTTTGATGATCATTTAATAAAATACTGTTTCAGGTAGTGACCAAAGACTTTTAGCAAAAACTCTCCTTCTTTATAGGATCGTATATCGCGGGTCTGGTCTTCCTCGCTCAAATTCCAGTAGTTTTGCTTGATATCTCTCATGCCCCGGCCGTCGGTATCGACAAACTGGCCTACTACCGCGAGTGTCTTTAATTTGTGCTGTCGAGCCACGGCAACTTTTTGCGTCGCTTCCTGCAAAGTGATTTGTCTTTTATCCAGCCTGGACAGCAAAGCGCAGCGAAAAGCACTGCAAATCTGGGGGCGATTGCCGTACACTGTGCAACATCTTTCGCTGTTCAGTGCGGGGCAAGGAAGCGAAAGATAGCGTTCCCCCCCATCTTCATAAGATTGCAACGGTGCCACGACCGAGCCATCCTCAGGAACCAGCGGCGCAATGCTGAACAAGCTGCCGTCACAACATAAGCCACAAGATGTGCAAAGCGTGCTCGCTGCATCCATCGGCCCGCTATCCTTTTCCGATTGTCCCAACCTGTGATTCCAATGATTATCAATAATATCGCAGTCTGATCCTATCGGATTAACGGCCTCCGGTGCAACTATCCTTGCTTCTATTCCATCATCAAAATCCGGACCGGCTGTCATTCCGTATCGATGCGCAATATTAGCTGTCCTACACCAGCCAGGCCCGCTTATGATCAACGCCGTGCTATGTGCGTTTTTCTTCTTTGGCCTTGTGTGCCGGCGATTTGCAGTGCGCTGCGCCAAAGGTCACACTCGCGTTGCTCATTGCGTCGATGGTTTCCTTCTATTCCGCGGCTTAGGGGGCAAAGGTCACAGAAAATAAAACCATCGCTTTGTGTCAATTTTCAAATTTCTTGCCAGCAATTCTTGAGCCAGGATCATCCAACGCCGTTACCGCGACCGGCGCAACACGAACCAAGGGTGAGGTCATCGCGAGGAGCCGAAGACGGGGAAGGAATCCCGAGCGGCGTGCGCAAATCTCTCGATTGCTTCGCTGTGCTCGCAATAAAGGGGCTTGGCCGAAAGAGACACTTGCCGGGTACGTTCGAGCACGGTTCTGGCCGGCTTTGTCCGCCGGAAATATAATGTCAGGCATCCGCAATATTCTATCCAACATCACGCAAAACAAGCGTTCGTTGGCCCGAACTTTGACGAACTTTGGACCGGCAAGCCACTATCTTGGGATTGCTGACTTCTGCTATGCGGAGCCAAATCTAAAAGGATATTATCAATGACCATCGCCGCCCTCCGCACGCCCGATGAACGTTTCGCCGATATTCCGGACTTTGATTTTCCGGTTCATTATATCGAAGACTTGCCCGGCTATGAAGGCCTGCGCGCCGCTTATGTCGATACCGGGCCGACCGATGCGGAGACGACGTTCTTGTGCCTGCATGGCGAGCCGAGCTGGTCGTTTCTCTATCGCAAGATGATCCCGCATTTCACTGCGACCGGTGCGCGGGTGGTGTGCCCGGATTTCTTCGGCTTTGGCCGTTCCGACAAACCGACCGGGCTCGACACTTATACATTCGACTTCCACCGCAATCATATATTGGCGTTGGTCGAGCGGCTGGGCCTGACCAATATCACTCTGGTGGTGCAGGATTGGGGCGGGTTGATCGGGCTGACGTTGCCGGTGGACGAGGCTTTCAAGGCGCGGCTGTCGCGGCTGATCATCATGAATACCGCCCTCGGCCTCGGCACCGGTGCGGGCGATGGCTTTAACGCATGGAAAGAATATGCGCTGACCGTTCCGGTGTTTGACGCTGGCCAGATTATCGCGCGCGGCACGCCGCAGATGAGCGAAGCGGAGATCGCGGCCTATAATGCGCCATATCCGGATGACAGCTATCAGGCCGGGGCGCGGAAATTCCCGGTGCTGGTGCCGGTCGAACCAGATATGGACGGTGTCGAGGTCAGCAAGCAGGCTGCGGCTTTCTGGAGCGGCGAATGGACGGGTTCCAGCTTCATGGCCATCGGCGGATCAGACCCCGTGCTGGGGCCGCCGGTGATGAAGATGATGCACGGACTGATCAAGCAATGTCCGGAGCCGCTGCTGATCGAGGAAGCAGGGCATTTCGTGCAGGAATGGGGCGACGTCGTAGCGCCGGCTGCACTAAGGTCCTTTGGCGATATCTAACCTGTTCTAGTCTGTTCAGGCAGCCATCGCGGTTTTGCTGAAATGCTCGGTAAAGCGCGGCTGCATCGGCTGGCTGGCCACCATCGCCAGTGGCAATGCGGTCTCGCAATGGGCGCATTCGGCGCTGAACCGGCCGACATGCCAATGCGATTTGCCGCAACCGGGGCAGCGGTTGACAATATCGAGATGGTAGAGCGGCTGATAGCCTCGCTCGTGTCCCTGCTCGGCCAATGGTTGAACAGGCTGATTGATGAATGATCTAGGAGATAAGTACATCGTTTCTTCCTTCCTTTATTGTGCCGAACTTACTTCGCTACCTGCGCTCCAAATGGCATTTGGTTGCTGTACCAGCGATGAACCGTTCGTTTTGGTAGATGAAATGATAATCGAGCCATTTAAAACGGATAGGACATATTCGTCACTTTCCGGTGATGTCTAGCACAAGCCGGATCAATCGTCTGATTTTGCATGGGAATAATTCACAAATTTACATTGCAAGTTGCCGCCAGCGAACAGATCAGCAGACTTAACGCGTTCGCCTGCTTCCGGTCAGCCAGCTTCCAGTTTCCGCCAGGCAAGATCGGCAAATTCGCACAATAAGGGCCTAGTTTCGCGTGGATCGATGATATCCTCGACGCTGAACTGTTCGGCGGTACGGAAGGGCGAGGTGACTTTATCGAGCTTGGCCTTGATCTCGGCCAGCCGCGCGGCCGGATCTTCGGCGCTCTCGATATCACTCTTGTAGGCGACCTCAAGACCACCGGCGATCGGCAGGGAACCCCAGTCGCCACTGGGCCAGGCAAAGCGATACTGGAAATTCTCGGCGTTGCTCATGGCGCTGCCGGCGATGCCGTAGGCTCGGCGGACGATGACACTGGCCCAGGGCACGGTCGCTTTATAGACTGCGTTCATCGCCTGCACGCCATAGCGGATGGTGCCGGTACGCTCGGCCTCGCCACCGATCATGAAGCCGGGGTTGTCGACCAGATGGACGACCGGCAGATGGAATTGCTCGGCCAGCTTGACGAAGCGCTCGACCTTTTCGGATGATTTTGCCTCCCATGATCCGCCGAGAAAGGATGGATCATTGGCGAGCACCGCGACCGGCCAGCCGTCGAGCCGGGCAAAGGCGGTGATCGCGGCGCGGCCCCAGCGCTTGCCCATTTCGAACACCGAGTCTTCGTCGAACACCGATGCCATGATCTTGCGCATCGAATAGACCTGCTTGTCGGCGCGCGGTACGGCGGAGAGCAGGCTCTCGTCCTTGCGGTCGACCGGATCCCAGTTCTCGGCGCGGACGGAGAGCTGGTTCACGTTGCTCGGCAAGTAGGACAGGAATTTGCGGGCGGTGACAAAGGCTTCTGCTTCGCTGGCGACCTCTTCGTCGATCACGCCATTGGTGGTGTGAATGTCGGACCCGCCCAATTGTTCCTTGCTCAGATCATCGCCTATCGCGGCGGCCACGGCAGGACCGGCAGCAAATATCTGGGAAAGGCCCTTCACCATGATCGAATAGTGACTGGCGACGGCCCGCGCTGCGCCCATGCCCGCCGTCGGTCCGAGCGCCAAGGCCACCACGGGGACCGTGTCCTGGTTCTTGATGATATCTTCCCAGCCGGGAACGGCGGGCACATAAGTGAAGCCCATGTCTTCCAGCGATTTGACCGACCCACCGCCGCCGGTACCGTCGATCATCCGGATCATCGGAATGCCGAGCGTGTGCGCCATTTTCTCGCACTGGGTGAATTTCCGGTGCAGCGCCGCATCGGCCGCGCCGCCGCGCACGGTAAAATCATCGGCAGAAGCGACAACCGGGCGGCCCTCGATATTGGCGCGACCGAAAATCAGATTGCTCGGCGCAAAATCCTCGAATGTCCCGTCCTCGGCGTAGGTCCCGCGTCCGGCGATCTTGCCGATCTCGCGAAAACTGTCCTCGTCGACGATTCCCGCGATCCGCGCCCGTGCGTCGAGCTTGCCGCGGCCGTGCTGGCGAGAGACTTTTTCCTCGCCGCCCATTTTCTCGGCGAGCCGTTGGCGCTCGGCCAGTTCTTCAAGTTCGGGTTTCCATGTCATGTCCTGCGTTTAACCGACTGGTTAAGGCAGGGGAAGCGGGAATCTCGGCTACGCATCAATCGGCGCTGTTTCCAGTCCGGAGATATTCAAGCGCGCTGCGCATCGCGGGGTCACTGCCGCTCGCATCCCGGTCCGCCGATTCCAGCGGCATATCGGCGATATAATCCTCCCGCGGGGTGCCGTTGGCGTGAAACAGCGTTTCCGTGCCGAGATCCATGCGGGCACCGGATTTCTCGAGATTAATATTGGACAGCGCGCCCAAAAGGTCCGCCATGTCCGAAGCGATAGTATGAGCACCGGCAGCGGCATCCAGACCGATCACCAGCCCTTCGCCCATGCTACCGGTCCAGCGTCAGCCAAGAACGACGACCGTCCCCTGATATTGCGGATTGCGCGGTTTGACTTGTTCGATAAAGCGTCGAGGCACCGTAAATTCTCGCTCGATGCTGGGGATTTCATGGATCTGGTAGGATCGTGTTTCCGTCACGAAATGGCCGATGATGCTGCGCGCAACCTCGGTATTGCCGCCGCTGGGCGTGTTGCGCAGGTCGATGATCATGGCCCGGGTGCCGGCCAGGCTTTGTAGCGCCTGATCGAAAGCGGGGATCAGGTCATTATTGCCCAGAGCATTGTTGATGCGGATGATGCCGATATCGCTATTCCTGCTCGTTTCGAGCAACGGGCCAGCATTTATGATTTTGCTAAGCGCGTAGGTGGCCGGCAAGTTGATCGTCCGGGCTGTGTTGCCATCTTCAAAAACCAGAGTGCGGGACTTGTTGCGCAGCCCGCTGACCGCCAGCATCGCGCCATAATTTCTCTGCCGGTCCGTCGGTTCGGGCAGCAGCTTTCCATAGGGCCGGAGCGCCGCAGCGTTCATATCAATTCCGTCCGCCGCGACAATCCGCCAGCCGGGGCGGATTCCCGCCTCGTCCGCGGCTGAACCGGCGCGAACATCCGCGACATAGAAACGGCCGCCGAGATATCGGGTCGCGATATCCGACCCGGTAGGAATGATCGAATAATCAGTTTCGTCGAAAGGGCCGACGATGAAATGCGGGTCGGAAAAGGTCAGTGCTGTCTGGTGCAGGATCTTGCGAAATATGTCGCGGTCAGGGGCTTGCACCGCCAGAGTCTTTGATCGCGCAAGCTGCGCTTCGACGTCGATGTCGCTACGCTGCGCATAGGCATAGAAAAGACGGAACTGATCTTCAAACTCCTGCCATGCTTGCCCGGCATCAAAAACTTCGGTGCTTTCGGACGGCGCAGAGGATGTCTGCTCCGCCGCATATGCCGGGGCGACCATGAATAAAATGAGACTTAGAGCCATCGCTTTAGCCAGTGCTTTCATTTTTGCTCCTTTCGCATTGCGCCCTATATCCTGTACCCGTTGCAAGTCCGAGCGCCTGTTGCAACGTCCGGTTGTGTGATTATCGCCAGGCTGGGTGAACTTTACACATAGAGCACCTTGTTTTTTCTGTGACCTTTGGCGGAAAGGCGCAGAAAACCGGTGCGTGCGCCGAAGCAGGGTGCCGCCTAGTGTAACCTTTGGGAAATGGCGCCTCAGTGAGCAGGGTAAGGGATGCATTCATCATCCTGCCAGCATAGCGGGCGCCGCCGATGTAGGAAAGGATCATGAGACGCTATCCATTGTTCCGATTTAATGTGGCATGTTCCATTGACTGGCATTCCACCGCCACGTTGCACATCCAGGGGCGTGAACGGCTGCACAGGCGTTGCTTGTGCTGCTATTGTATTTTGCACCTTTCGTTTTTACTTCAGTCGCATGAGCTGGTTGTTCTTCCTCCTTGGTGCATTGGCAATTGTCGCAGTGCTTTTATATCGGCACTGGGCGAGAAAGCGTCGGCGCCAGCAACTGTTGGCGACACCGCTGACTTCAGAACAGCGCGAAGTGATCGCTAGGCTGGTGCCGATTGTGCGCCGGCTACCGGAACCATTGCGGCCCAAGTTGGAAGGGAAGATCAATCTATTTCTCGATCAGGTCACCTTCCGAGGCAATCAAGGTCTCGAGATAACCGAGGAAATCAGGCTCTCGATCGCCGCTCAGGCCTGCTTGTTAATCGCCAACAGTCCGGCTTGGTACAACACGATCAGAAACGTATTGGTCCATCCTTCCGCCTTTCACATACACCGCAACTCTCATGACGGACTTGTCGTCCATGAGGGCAGGCACTCGATGCTTGGCGAAAGCTGGGCCAGGGGACCGGTTATCTTGTCTTGGGAGCATGCGCTTCACGGGGGGCTCGAGGAAAACGATGGACACAATGTCGTCATCCACGAATTCGCGCACCAGCTGGACAGCCTGACCGGCGACACCAATGGCATTCCGATCTTGCGCAAGGGGCAAGCGTATAAGGGCTGGGAAAAAGCTATGTTGGATGCCTTCCACAAGCATGTGGAAGGTGTTGAACGTGGACACAACACTTTGATCGACCCCTATGGCGCAAACAACCATCAAGAGTTCTTTGCCGAAGCGATTGTCGCGTTTTTTGAAAAACCCCGGTTGATGCACCGCGAGGAGCCAGCGCTCTATGCGCAGCTGTCTGAACTACTGGCGCTAGATCCCGCGCATTGGGATTAGGCAAGGCCGATTGTGAATCCCGGCAATCGAGGAATGCAGCCAATATTGGAGATCCGTGACCGGGTCATGAGAGGACATGCTATCTGAGCATTACTAACGCCCCCTTTTGCGGCCTTAACAGACATTAGATCGCACCAACGCCAACGACCGCTATTGGGGGCGAAAGCCGACGTTGCTCGCACGCGATCAGCAACGCCCGTTTTTTGCATCCTCAGCGAATATTGGCTGTCGTATTTCCATGCTGTCGCCTGTTCATTCTTCATTCCCGTAAATCGCGACGCTATACTCACCCTCGCTGGTAGCCCGTCCGCGATACATGCCGGCGGTGTTGAAACTATAGCCGGCCTGTCCCCATGGCGTTGCGTAGATGATGCCGCCGTCGCCGCCCAGTTCGCCCAGTTCGGCGATCACGTCATCGGCGATCTGCTGGATTTCCTGGTCGGACAGCTGGAATTCGCTGCCGTGGACGACATACATATCATTGCCGTCGGCGTCTTTCGGCACCGTAAATTGCGCTTCCTTGATCGCCGCCAGCCAGCGCAGCCGGATGCGGGCGCAGATTTCGTGGGCGACGCCGAGGCGGATGAAATATTCACCCGATCCGGTTGCCGAAATCGCGCAGCTGCGGTTGTCGGCATAGGTGCCGGCGCCGATGATCGGACTGTCCCCAATCCGGCCCCAGCGTTTGCCGGTCATGCCGCCGGTCGAGGTGCCTGCGGCCATATCGCCGCCGCGGTCCTGCGCCACCACTCCGACCGTGCCGAATTTATAATCGACATCGGCGGCGCTGATCTCTTTGGCGAGGACGGCTTCAATCTGCTGCAGCCGCTGCGGGGTGGCATAATAATCCGGCGTTACCTGTTCCAGACCCTGCTCGCGGCTGAACTGGTTTGCGCCTTCGCCCGACAGCATCACATGCGGGCTGTGGTCCTTGACCGCGCGGGCCAGCAATATCGGATTTTTGGTACCGTTGATCCCGGCGACCGCGCCAGCCGACAGGTCGCTGCCGTCCATGATGCTGCTGTCGAGCTCGTTGGTCTTGTCCCAGGTAAAGACTGCGCCCTTGCCGGCGTTGAAATTCGGGTCATTCTCCATCGAGATGATCGTGGCGGTAACCGCATCCATTGCGCTGCCGCCGTCTTTCAATATGCCGGTGCCGATGGCCAGGGCCTTGTTCAGCGCCGCTCTGATTTCTACATCTTTCTCCGGAGTGATCTTGTCGCGGTCGATTGTCCCGGCACCGCCGTGGATGGCCATCGACCAATAGGCTTCCGCTTCCACTCCATCCTGTGCATGGGCCGCCGTTGCCATGGTCGAAAGCATCAGGGTTGGCGCCAACAGGCTCAGTAATTTCCGCATCATCAGACGTCTCTCCCGATTGGCTCTTATCATTTCTCCGCGAACAGCCTATATGTCCGGCAAACAGGCCCTTCTTACAAGAGCAAAGATATGACCTCAAATAATCCGTCGCTGCGACCCTGGCGCGATATTGACCGGCGCAAATCCCGCCAGATCATGGTCGGTGATGTGCCGGTTGGCGGCGATGCGCCGATTACCGTGCAGACGATGACCAACACTTTGACCTCCGACGCCAAGGCGACGATCGACCAGATCCGTCGCTGCGAAGAGGCGGGCGTGGATATCATCCGCGTGTCCTGTCCCGATGTCGAAAGTACCACTGCGCTGAAGGAAATTGTCCGGGCGAGCAACGTGCCGATCGTCGCGGACATCCATTTCCATTATAAGCGCGGGATCGAAGCGGCAGAGGCGGGCGCGGCCTGTCTGCGGATC
>JBALUX010000065.1:0-14840 GCA_036963725.1 Parasphingorhabdus sp.
GCAGCAGATGCCGCGGGAAGCGCCCTGATCCAGCTGGGTGCCTTCAGCTCTGCCAGTCTCGCGGATAGCAGCTGGTCCGGCTATGCCCGCCGGTTTGAATCGATTGGCTCGCTACCGAAGAAAATCATCCCCGGTAAACTGGATGGCGGTACGATTTACCGGCTGAACGCGGTCGCGCCAAGCCGTGAGGCCGCCCAGGAAATATGCAATAATCTCAAAGCCGCTGGCGAAAGCTGCCTCGTCGTTCGCTGATTTTGCCGCAATAGATGGTTGAAGCGCTGTGGATAACGGCGCTTTCGGCTTTACCCCGCTGCGAAACGGCGCGAGTATAAGACATGTTGCGTGAAAAGAGTTCATCATGGCTATGACACCGGCGGTATTCGGAATTTCGGGTCTGAGCCTGACGCCCGCTGAAAAATTATTTTTTCGCGATAGCGATCCTGCGGGCTATATCATCTTCGGCCGCAATATCGAAAGCAAAGCCCAGTTGCGAGCGTTGACCGACGAGCTGCGCGCGATCCACGGCCGCGACGATCTGGCGATCCTGATTGATCAGGAAGGCGGTCGTGTCGCGCGAATGCAGGAGCCGCTCTGGCCGAAATTTCCAGCAGGCGAAGTGTTCGACAAACTCTACGACATTGCACCGGCGACCGCGATCGAAGCGGCGCGGCTCAATGCCCAGGCGATTGCCGTCACCCTTAGCGAAGTGGGCATCACCGTCGATTGCCATCCGTTGCTCGATGTCCGCCAGCCGGATGCCAACAATGTCATCGGCGATCGCGCTCTGGGCAGCGAACCGATGCGGGTTGCGGCTCTTGGGCGCGCGATCCTCGACGGTCTGCAGCGTGGGGGTGTGGTCGGCGTGGTCAAGCATCTGCCGGGCCATGGCCGGACCAGCGTCGACACGCACAAGGCTTTGCCGACAGTGACCGCCAGCGACGAAGAGCTTGAGCTTGATCTCGCTCCGTTCCAGACGCTGAACAAAGCGCCAATGGGCATGACCGGCCATTTGCTGTTCACCGCATGGGATGCGGAGACGCCATCGACGCTTTCGAAAACCGTTGTGCAGGATATCATCCGCGACCGCATCGGTTTTGATGGTCTGCTGTTCACCGACGATCTCGACATGGAAGCCTTGTCCGGTACCGTTCCGGAGCGGGCCGAGCGGGCCCAGGCTGCGGGCTGCGATATCGCGCTCAATTGCTGGGCGAGGATGGACGACATGACCGGCATTGCCGAACGGCTGGCACCGATGTCGGAAAAGACGCAGCAAAGGCTGGATGACGCGATGGCGACCATCTCCGGCATGACCGCTACCGACCATCCGGATGAACTGGCCAGCTTGCTCGCCCGGCGCGACGGGCTGATGGCAGCGATAGCATGAGCGACGAGCCCCAGGATGAAGGGTTCTTCTTCCCGCCCGAGCCGACGGCATCCGACGAAGGGTCGCTGACGCTGAATATCGACGGCTGGGAAGGGCCGCTCGATCTGCTGCTCGCGCTGGCCCGCAACCAGAAGGTCGATCTGCGCGAGATATCGATCCTCGAGCTGGTGCAGGAATATCTCAAATATATCGCCAGCGCCCAGACGCTGCGTCTGGAACTGGCGGCCGATTATCTGGTGATGGCGGCCTGGCTGACCTATTTGAAATCCGGGCTGTTGCTGCCCCGCGATCCGGAAATCGAGCCATCGCCGGAAGAGCTGGCGCTGCGGCTGCAGATGCGGCTGGAGCGGCTGAACGCGATGCGGGAATCGGGTGCTCGCTTGCTGGCACGGGACCGGATCGGTCGCGACGTATTCATGCGCGGCGCTCCGGAGGGGCTGAGGGTCGTGAAGGAACGGCAGTGGCAGGCGGAATATTACGACCTGATTGCAGCATATTCTCGCGTAAAGGTCCGCGGAGCGCCGGCCATTCATATCGTCAGGCAGCGGATGGTGATGACGCTGGAGGATGCGCTGACCCGTGTGTCGCTGATGCTGGGTGAAGCAATCGACTGGATGGATATCCGGCATTTCCTGCCTCCCGGCGCGCCGCCCGAATTGCGCAAATCCGCGCTGGCCTCTAGTTTTCTGGCGACACTGGAACTTGCCCGGCAAGGGAAGCTGATATTGCAGCAGGAAGAAAGTTTTTCACCGCTCAGAATAAAGGCGACGACTCATGGGTGAACATGACAGCGAAGACACCAGCCTGATCGATCCGATCCCCGAATCCTTGGATATCGGCAAGCGTGCGGTCGAGGCGACGCTTTTTGCTTCCGAAAAGCCAATGACGATCGCCGATATCAAGGCCTATGTCGGGGAAGAGCTGGATATCCGCCAGATATTGGCCGACCTGCAAGAGGATTTTCAGCATCGCGGTATTGTCCTGATCAAAACCGGCGATCGCTGGCACTTCCAGACTGCGCAGGATCTTTCGCATCTTTTGCGCCGCGAACGGGCGGAAATGCGCAAGCTCAGCCGCGCCGGCATGGAGACGCTGGCGATCATCGCCTATCATGAACCGGTCAGCCGCGCCGAAATCGAGGCAATAAGGGGCGTTCAGGTCGCCAAGGGCACGCTTGATGTGCTCATGGAAGCGGGCTGGGTGCGCCCGGCGGGCCGGCGCGAAGTGCCGGGACGGCCGCTGATTTATGCCACCACAGCAGAATTCCTGACCCATTTCGGCCTGCAGAGCCGCAGGGATTTGCCGGGTATCGAGGACCTGAAAGCCGCAGGATTGCTGGACCCCGTCGACCTTGTGCTGGAGCAAATGGAACTGGACGCGGAAGCAGAACTGGAAGAGGATCAGGTAGCCGAAGAGTCCGTAGAGCGAGAATTCGTAGATGATGATGGTGTTTTGCTGGAAAACGAGATTGAAAGCGCTTAAATAGAGCGCTTAAGGAGAATATCGCATGCAACCGAGTGTTTGGCAGATTTTAATTGTAGCGGCGCTGGTTCTGGTTCTGTTTGGCCGCGGCCGGATTTCCGAAATGATGGGCGATGTCGGCAAAGGCATCCGTTCCTTTAAAAAGGGCATTACCGAGGAAGAAGCGGACGCTGCCACGCCCCCTCCGAAGATTGACAGCAAGACCGGCGACAGGTCAGCCGATAGCAGCAAGACCGCAGATAAAACGGCTGTTTGATCAGGCCGGCCTCTGGACTTAGGGCCGCATAATATATGTTTGACCTTTCCATATCCGAGATCGCGATTATCGCGATCATTGCCGTTGTCGTCATCGGTCCCAAGGAATTGCCGCGCGCACTGGCGACGGCCGGCAAATGGATGGCCAAGGGACGCGGCGTGATGGCCAATTTCCGTACCGGGCTTGATGCCATGGTCCGCGAAGCCGAGCTTCAGGAAATGGAAAAGAAATGGGCATCGGAAAACGAACGGATCATGAGCGAGCATCCCGCGCTTCCCGATGACAGCGCGGCGGATGAACCGAAGATGGAACCGCTGGCCGGACCGCCTGCAGATATTCCCGAACCGCCTGTTTCTTCAGAGGACCGGGCCGAGTTCCCGCCCGTGGATGACTCCAAGCCGTGAACGATCAAAGCAAGCCGGATCTTGATGAAAGCAAGGCGCCGCTGATCGAGCATCTGATCGAGCTGCGCCAGCGGCTTTTATGGTCGGTAGCGGCACTGACCGTGGCTTTTCTGATCAGCATATTTTTCGCTGACGAGATTTTCGGGATATTGGTGCAGCCGCTGACCGACGCTTTCCCCGCAGGCGAAGGCAAGATCATTTACACCAAGCTTTACGAAGCCTTTTTTGTCGAGATCAAGGTGGCGATGTTCGCGGCCTTCTTCCTCGCTTTTCCGATCATTTCCAACCAGCTGTGGGCTTTTGTCGCGCCAGGGCTCTACGCAAAAGAGAAAAAGGCATTTCTGCCCTTTCTGATTGCCACACCATTATTGTTCATGGCGGGCGCATCGCTGGCCTATTTCATCGTCATGCCGACCGCGTTCAAATTCTTTCTGGGATTTGAAGGGCCGGTTGGCGGCCTGCAGCAGGAAGCCTTGCCGGCGATGGGCGACTATCTGTCGCTGGTGATGCAGTTCATCCTGGCCTTCGGAGTATGTTTCCAGTTGCCGGTGCTGCTGTTGCTACTCAACCGGGCGGGAATCGTCAGCAGGGAGCAGTTAAAGGGTATGCGCCGCTATATGGTAGTCGGGGCTTTTGCTCTGGCCGCGATTCTGACGCCACCGGATGTGGTGTCGCAGCTGATGCTCGGTATTCCGCTGATCCTGCTCTATGAAATCTCGCTACTGATCATGTGGATCACCGAGCGGAAGAAGAGCAAAGAAATCACGCCCTGAGCGCTATTGCAGAGCTTGAAGCGTTAGTGGTGAGCTTGTCGAACCACGCCACTCTTCTGAGAAGCGCCGTTCGACAAGCTCGTTACCAATGGTGATCAGTCAATCGCGTCCTGGCCAGCTTCGCCAACCGACTCAATGTCCTTGCCGACACCTTTGACGGTCGCACAGGCGCTGAGGAGAACCATTGTAGAAATCAAGATCGCTGCGGTAATTTTCTGCATATCAAAATATCCTAAAAACTAAACTTTGCACTGACGCGAATATCACGACCGGACAGAGGTACATAGTCTTTAGTGAACGACGCATGACGGCGGGCATTGACGTCGAAAATATTATTGGCCGAGGCGAGTAGCGTCACGCCGCCATCTTTGCCGAACGGACGCCATGCTGCTGATGCATTGACCATGGTGAAGCTGTCGGTCGGCGTCTCGAAAGCGGTGACTTTTTTCTGGCTGTCCGACCATTCGACTTCGGCGCGCAGGTCAAGATTGTCGCTATGCGCCTTGATGCCGCCAAGTAGCCGCAAAGGCGGAATTCGCGGCACCGCACCGCCGCCGTCGTCGATCTTGGCGCGGACATAGTCGGCCACACCATCGGCAACCAGGTCAAAGCCGCCAACATGAGCTACGACGGCCGATGCAGAGGCCTCGAAACCATAATAGGTCGCGTCGCGCTGGAAATACTGAAACACCGGCAGCCCGTCTTCCTCCGCAGCGGTTTCCGCTTCGAAAATATAGTCCTTGAAGAAATTGCTGTAGACGGTGGCGCTGAGCTGGACATCGTCACTGTCCCAGCGGGCGTAGAGCTCGCCGCCCCAGCTTTTCTCCGTAGTGAAATAGGGATTGCCGATTTCATAGGCTTGTGTGGCGATATGGGGGCCGTCGGAAAGCAGCTCTTCCGCCGATGGCGCCCGTTCGGAGCGGGAAATATTCGCGCCGATCTTGAACGCCGCGTCGTCCGGCGCATAGGCCAGGCCCACCGCACCGGAGACCGTGTCGAAGCTGCGGTCGAAATTTATGCTGTTGGCGGATATTGTGGTCTGGTCAAAGCGCAGCGCGCCTTCCAGTTCGATATCGCCAAGATCGACTTCCTGCACCGTGAATAGGGCCCAGCTTTCGATGCTGTTCTTCGGCACGAAGGCTTCGGCACCAATGGCGTTAAAGTCGCGCGCCAGCACCTGGGTACCGATCACCCCGCGCCAGCCGTCATGGTCGGCCTGCACCAGCTCGGCGCGCGCCTCGATGCCGGAGACGGAGAAAACCGTGCCGACTTCGTCGCCTTCAAATTCGGTATGTTCATAGTCCGAATAGCCGGCGCGGAAATTCAACGCCTCGAAAAAGCCGCCGATATTCACACCGCCGCGCAAATCGGCGCGTATCTGTTCGAGGCCGATGGTGACCGGCCCTTCTTCCTCATGGCCCTCTGCCTCTTCCTCTTCGTCGCCGTGCGCATGGCCGGCGCCGGGCCGCGAGGGGACGCCATAATCAGTGTCATAATAGCTCACCGAGAAACCCAGATTGCCGCCGTCGTCGATGAAGGCAATGCCCGCGCCCGCCGTCTGGGTGTGGCTTGCGGTATTGGCCACGCGTCCGGACTGGTTGGCTGTCTCGATCAGTTCTTCGGCCTCGTCAAGATGGCCTTCTTCGGTTTCTTCTGCCGCATCCGCCAGCAAATCCGCGCGCAGGTCCGGTGACAGGACATAGCCCGGCACCCGGACATCACCGGTGTCGCGGTAGCTGCCGTCGGCATGGATCACCAGCTTGGGGGTCAGCGGAACATCGACCGATCCGGCGATGCTCCAGTCGTCGGCCGCGCTGCCATAGCCGCCGACCGCGTCGAGATGGATGGCGTCATCGGGAATATCGCGAGGGATACGTTTGTCGATGACATTGACCGCCCCGCCAATCGCGTCACCGCCGAATAGCAGGACAGCAGGGCCGCGCAATATCTCGACTCGCTGTGCAGTCAGGGGATCAATCGTCACGGCATGATCGACCGAGGTGTTGGAGGCGTCGAGCGAACCGATGCCGTCGGTCAATACCCGGACCCGTGGCCCCTGAAAGCCGCGCAGGACAGGGCGCGATGAACCGGGGGAGAAGGATGTGGAAGACACACCGGGCAGGCTGGTCAGGCTGTCACCGATCTGACCGCGCAGGTCTTGCGCTAGTTCATCGCCCGACAAGGCCGAGGTTCCGGCGAGCAGGTCGAGCTGATCGACATAGGGCGCCGTGACGATGATCATGTCATCATCGTGGAAATCGTCCGACAGCCCGCTGCTGCGCTGTTCGGCCGTGTCATCTTGCTGGGCAAGAGCGGGTGAGACGGGGAGCATCAGGATGGCGGCAGAAGCAAGGAATTTTCTATGGGACAAGAGTTTCTCTCTTACACTGGAGGATGGAACTGATAGTCAGATAGGTGTAATGATATAATATATCAATTAGTAATTGTACGGACTCGGTAAAACGAGTGAAATTTGCTATAAACTGCGCTTAATCAGAGTGGAGAGCGATGATGGCGAGCGAGGAGGCTTAGGCAATATTTCCTCCCCAAAGCTTCGCTTCGGGGAGGAAATATTGTGGCTTGCACCCTTCAGCCTATCCCAACATAGTCACTCCATGACTTACACCAAGAAAATCCTCCTGCTCGGTTCGGGCGAACTGGGCCGTGAATTCACCATATCGGCCAAGCGGCTCGGCGCCTATGTCATTGCTTGCGATGCCTATGATGATGCTCCCGCCATGCAGGTGGCCGATGCCCGCGAAATCTTCTCGATGCTCGATGGCGATAAATTGCGCGCTGCGATCGAAAAGCACCATCCGGATCTGATCGTCCCCGAAGTCGAAGCGATCCGCACCGAAATACTGGCCGATATGGAGGCCGAGGGCTTTCACGTCGTGCCATCCGCCCGCGCCACCCAGCTGACGATGAACCGCGACGCGATTCGCGATGTTGCGGCCAAGGAACTGGGCCTGACCACCTCGCGCTATCATTATGCCGAAAGCTTTGCCGAAGTCGCCAGCGCGGCGAAGGATATCGGCCTGCCGCTGGTGATCAAGCCGGTAATGTCCTCCTCCGGCAAGGGACAGAGCAAGGTCGACAGCGCCGACAAGCTCGAAGAGGCATGGAATTACGCCGTCGCCAATATGCGCGGCGACCGGGCGCGGGTGATTGTCGAGCAATTTATCGATTTTGATTATGAGATCACCCTGCTGACCGTCCGCACCCGAGACGGCTTCCTTTTCTGCCCGCCGATCGGCCACAGGCAGGAACGCGGCGACTATCAGGAGAGCTGGCAACCGGCCGCGATGACCGATGCGGCGCTCGCTTCGGCACAGGAGATGGCGAGCAAGGTCGTTGAAAATCTCGGCGGTGGCGGCAAGGGCTGGGGTCTGTTCGGGGTGGAGTTCTTTGTTACAAAGTAGGGGGAGGTGATCTTCTCCGAACTCAGCCCTCGGCCGCACGATACCGGCATGGTGACCTCGATCGGCCAGAATCTCAGCGAGTTCGACCTCCACGCCCGCGCCATCATGGGTCTCCCGGTCCCGCATATCGCGCTCACTGCACCAGCCAGCGCCAGCGCGGTGATCCTGGCGGACCGGGACAGCGAGCAGTTCGAATTCACCGGCGTGGCGGAAGCCTTGGCGCTGGGCAGCGAAGGCGCGGAAACGGACGTCAGGATATTCGGCAAGCCGGTAACGCGGCCCTATCGGCGGATGGCAGTTGTGCTGGCGACGGGGGCAGATACGGATGTGGCAAGGGCGTTGGCGAAGCGGGCGGCGGATGCGGTCGGAATCGATTATTCCTGAAACTAGTAATGATGTGTGCCGCTGATCGCCTTCTCCCGTGCGGGAGAAGGATATAAAGCCTTGCTGAGGAACGAAGCCAGGCGACGTTGGATGTGGGCGTACTGTGCTTCGGATGACAGTAGACCCTCACGCAGCTACGCCTAGGCAGCAAGCTGCCAAGTCTCCGCAACCCTCTTCCTACGGGAGAGGGGTTCCCATTCTCCAATCAATCCGCCAAAGAACTTCCGAACATCAGGAGAAACACACCCATGACCGCATCCCTTGTCCTCTACGGCTCGCCTCTGTCCCCCTTCCAGCGCAAGGTAGAGGCGGTGATGGCGCTCAAGGGGCTCGATTATGATTGCGAGGACGTGAATGTCATGGGCATGCCGGACTGGTATAAGGCAATCAGCCCGCTTGGCCGCATTCCCTCGCTGCGCGACCGGGACATTGCCGAGGACGGGCCCGCCGGGACGATCACCGACAGCTCGGCGATTTGCGGCTATCTGGAAAAAAGACAGCCGGAACCGGCGGTCTATCCCGCCGATGCTTTCGATTACGGCCGGGCGCTATGGCTCGAGGAATATGCCGATACCGGCATGGCGATGGCTGGCGGAATGGGCGTGTTCCGGCCGATCATCTTCAATCTGTTCCAGCGCAAGGAGCCGGATATCGAAACCGCGCGCAAGACCTGGACTGAAAAATTGCCGCCGCTTTATGACTATCTCGAAGCGCAGCTCGACGGCCGCTCCCATTTTATCGGCGATAGTATCACGATCGCCGATATCGCGGTCGCCGCACAGATCGCCCAGACCGATATGCTGGCCGGTCTGCCCGACAAATCCCGCTGGCCGGCTTTAGTGGCGCATTATCAGGCAATGCGCGCGCATGACTGTTTTCAGCGCAACAATGCCGGCTGCGACAAGATCCTAGCGAAACTGGTGCCTGAGAAATTCGACCTGAGCTAGACTCCGTCAGGCCGGTTTTCAGGACTGGGTCAGCAGATAGAGCGCGTAGATCGCCGGCATGGACAGCACTGAAAAGACCGTTTGCACGGCAGCCAGATTGGCCGACAAGGTGGCATCGCCGCCGAGTTGCCGCGCCAATATATAGCCGCTGCTTGCGGTCGGCGTGGCGGCTGCGATCATGATGATCGCCAGGCTGTCCGGCGCGAGATCGAGCAACAGCCCGGCGGCCAGTGCCACGAGCGGAAAACCGAGCAGGCGCACCGCCGACCATGTCAATGTCGTATGGCCCGCCCGTTTGAAGGCCTGCAGATCAACCGCCGCGCCGACCACCAGCAGGCCGAGCGCCAGCGTCGCCTGACCCAATATGTCGAGCGTCTTCTCGGCCATGCCGGTGGGTGCCATGCCCAGCAGGTTGAGCGCGATGCCGATCACGCAGCCGATGATCAGCGGATTGCGCACCATATCCATCACCACATGCGGCTTCGCCTTTCCGTCGTCGCGGGCGAAATGGGTCAGCGCCAGCACCGAAATGACATTGGCGGTTGGCGTCAGGGCAGCGACCGCTATGGCCATCAGGGCAAGGCCCGGCTCGCCAAACAGCGCGCTGGCAATGGACAGGCCGACAAATGTGTTCCAGCGGACATTGGACTGGATGATCGATCCTTTTCGCGGGCCGTCATCGGCCCGCTTGGCGAACAGCCCCAGGACAGCAAGCGCCACTTGCGAACCGATCAGCGCCAGCACCATCGCCCAGGGCACAATTTCAAAAGAGGCGCTGGCCAGCACATTGATGATCAGCGCCGGGAAAAAGATGAAATAGACCAGTCTCTCGATCGCGCGCCAGCCCTCGGCGGGCAGGAAATTTCTGTGCGCCAGCAACCATCCCAATGCGGTGATCAGGACCACCGGGATCAGGGCATAGATAAAATTTATCATCGCTGGATCGCGCGTGCGAAACTACAAAGCCGTGGTTCTGAGCGGCAACAGATCGGGGAAATCCGGTTCGCGTTTCTCGCCCATGGCGGCGACCGCTTCCTGGATGTGGGATGGCGGGAACATGCCGGCGTTCCAGACGCCGATATAGTCCAGAGTATCCGCGGTATTATGATCGCGGCCATAGTTGATCAGGACCTTGCAGCCGGTGACCGCCAGCGGCGATTTCGACGCAATTTCTTTCGCGGTTGCCATGACATGGGCCAGACATTCTTCCTGCGTTTCGAACACATCGTTGACCAGCCCGATTTCCTTTGCCTTGGCGGCGTCGATCCGGCGGCCGGTATAGGCCATTTCCTTGACCCAGCCTTCGGGAATATAGCGTTGCAGGCGCGGGAAGGTACCGACATCGGCTGTCATGCCGATATTGGTTTCCTGAATGCAGAATATCGCGTCCTTGCTGCACCAGCGGATGTCACCGGCGCTGATCATGTCGATCGCGCCGCCGATGACGCCGCCGTGCAGCGCGAACAATACGGGGATGCGGGCTTCTTCCAGAGCGTTGAAACTATGCTGGATCCGTTTGACATTGGAGCGGAACATTTCGGCGAGCACATGCTTGTCGGCGCCGTCGATCTTGTTGTCGGGCTGCGGTGCGAAAACAGAGAGGTCCATGCCGGCGGAGAAATGCTTGCCGGTGGAGCTGATCACAATGACCCGCGCGCGGGCGTTGATATCGATGTCTTCGACAATTTCCGGCAGATCATTCCAGAATGCCTTGTTCATGCTGTTGAGTTTTTCCGGGCGGTTCATCCGGATATGAGCGATGCCATTTGCTATTTCGACATCGAAACATTCATATTTTTTCTCAACCATGTTCCTCTTATCCTTATTCTTTGTCAGAAGTTGCCATTTGCCTAGCATGATAAACTTCGGCTGCGCACGCACAATTTTCGGTGACGAGGCCAGGCACGTGCTCGACTAAAGCAATGCTATTGGCCCTAAAAAGGCTTCAAGCTTGCGGCGCGAAATCCCGCGCACTATGTATTGTCCATGAGCATTATTCCAAACACACTCGAACTGATCGGCAACACGCCGCTCGTCCGCCTCTCCGGACCCAGCGAAGCTGCCGGTTGCGACATTTACGGCAAGTGCGAATTTGCCAATCCCGGCGCCTCGGTGAAAGACCGAGCGGCGCTCTATATCATCCAGGACGCCGAAGAACGCGGGCTGCTCAAGCCCGGCGGCCGGATTGTCGAGGGGACCGCGGGTAATACCGGCATCGGTATCGCTCTGGTCGCCAATGCCAAAGGCTATAAATCGACCATAGTCATGCCCGAGACCCAGAGTCGGGAAAAAATGGATACGTTGCGCGCGCTGGGTGCGGAGCTGATTACGGTGCCGGCTGCGCCTTATTCGAACCCCGGCCATTTCGTGCACACATCACGCCGCCTCGCGGAAGAAACCGAAGGCGCTGTCTGGGCCAACCAGTTTGATAATGTGGCCAACCGCCGCGCCCATATCGAGACGACCGCCGTGGAAATCTGGGATCAGATGGATGGCAAGATCGACGGCTTTACCTGCGCTGTCGGTACCGGCGGTACGCTGGCCGGCGTCGGCATGGGACTGAAGGCGAAGGACGAGAATATCACAATCGCCTTGTCCGACCCGCATGGTGCGGCGCTTTACGAATATTATGCCCATGGCGAGCTCAAGTCCGAAGGCAGCAGCGTCGCCGAAGGCATCGGGCAGGGCCGGATCACCGGCAATCTCGAAGATGCGCCGATCGACAAGCAATATCGCATTTCCGATGAGGAAGCGCTGGTATGGGTCGAAAGGCTGCTGATGGAAGAAGGTCTGTGCCTCGGTATGTCGTCGGGCATCAATGTTGCCGGCGCAATCGCGCTGGGCAAGGAACTGGGCCCGGGCAGCCGGGTTGCGACCATCCTTTGCGATACCGGTTTCCGCTATCTGTCCTCGCTCTACAACGCCGCTTGGCTGAGAGAAAAGGGGCTGCCGGTATTCCCGTGGCTCGACAATGATGGATAAGAAGGCGCAAACTACCGGTCGTCAGGATACGATGCAGCGCATCCAGGTCGGCGTCGTCGGTCTGGCAGCGGTGCTGCTGCTGGTCAGCGTCGCCAATTTCGTCATCCAGCGGGCCAGCGACGAACAGACGGTGATCGAGGAAATGCAGGCTGAAGCAACCGGCAGCGCGCCGCCGCTCGTCAGCAAGTCCGAAGAAAAGCCCGCCGAACCGCTGGCAGAGCTGGGCCTCACCCCGGCACCGGCGACCGGGAAACCGGAAGCGCAAAAGCCCGCGACCAATCTGCCGGGACAAACCGTGCCGGATTTGAAGCCCGATCCGAATCTGGACGCGCCGATGGACCGGGAGCGGCGCTAGTTGGCGCGTTTTTGGCAGACGGTCCCGTCGGCCTTGCTGGCTTTACTGGCTCTTTCGCAATGCAGCGCCGGCGAATCGCCACATGATCCGCCACAGGCCAAGCCCCGCATCCAGCTCATGACAAGCCTGCCCCTGGTGTGGGGCGACGGGGCCTCGATGGAATCGATCCTCTCCGGTGGGTCGGAACCGGCGCCGATCTACCGCTATTGGCAGCAACAATATGAGGTGACGGCAGTCGACAGTCTGGAAAATCTTGCCGTGGAAGATCCCGATATCGTCATCCTGGCCCAGCCGCGCGCCATGGATCCTGCCGATCTGACCGATCTCGATGCCTGGGTTCGTGCGGGGGGCGCAGTCATCATCCTCACCGACCCCGATCTGGTCTGGCCATCCCGGCTGCCGCTCGGTGATCCCCGAAGACCATTGGCCAGCGGCTTGCTGTCGCCTCTGCTCGACCATTGGGGGCTGGCACTTGTCGGTGTTGCCGGAAACAGCGAAGGCGTCGTGGAGCTTCGCTTTGGTGACGATCTGTTGGCCAGCGCGGGCGTGGGAAAGCTCGAACCGGTCAAGGCGGGCGAGATATCCGGCGTAAGCTGCGACTGGAGCGCTGCTGATTTTATCGTGCAATGTTCGGTTGGACAGGGGCAGGCGACGATCGTTGCCGACGCGGATTTCCTGAATGCGGCGCTGTGGCCGGAAGTGGCCCGCCAGTCGCCGGAGAAAAGCGGTGCTGCGCGTTTCATCGATTCTCTGGTGAAGGAGCAAATTGGTGCCGGTAATCACGCGAAATAGGCATATGGCGAGCGATTTCAGGCAGCGGGCGCAGATGCCCAGATTGGTGGTCAGATTGGCGGAAATTTAAATATAGGAATTACAGTAGGTTAATAGACGCTTCCCATAATATCCCGTAAAAAACCCTTTTATCCCAAGCTCACCCCTGTTAGCAATTATTTGTTATCGGGGTATTCTTCCTGTCCGGATTCTAATTTTCGGAAAGGCGCTGGAAAACGCACTTCTGGAGCGGGAAGAGCTTTGGCCCCGGTTCGGATAAGGGATTTCCACGGTGTCAGTTGCATATGCATATTCAGGCTCTGCAATATCGGCGATAGACGACAAGGGTCGTCTTTCGGTCCCCGCATTTCTGCGCAAAAATCTGGTGGAAAGCAGCGATGGCCGGACGCTCTGCCTCGGCACCCATGAAAAGTGGGATTGCCTGGTCGGCTTCGGTCTCAGCCGCAAATCCGATATGCTCGCCGAAATCGACAAGCAATGGGAAGCGGCAATCGCGCGCGGCGAAAGCTTTGACAAGGACGCTGCCGGTGCCCGGAAATTTTCTTCGCTGCAGGACCTGAGCTTCGACGCCAGCGGCCGCTTCATCCTGCCACCGCAACTGCGGGACATCGGTAATCTTGACGGCAATGTCCTGTTTCACGGCATTGGCACGACCTTCTGTCTGTGGAATCCGCAGGTCTTGCTCGACACCACCGACGATGTGCCGGTTGACCGCCGTCTGGTCGAATTTCATCTGAAAGAAGCCGGCGAAAAGAGTGGAGGAAAACAGAAATGACCCCCGCTGCAGCCGCACGCCATGTTCCGGTCCTGATCGACGAAGTGATCGACGCGCTCGCTATCATCCCCGGCGAGACGCATGTTGACGGTACTTTCGGTGCCGGCGGCTATAGCGCCGCGATGCTGGAAGCGGGCGCGCATGTGCACGCTTTCGACCAGGACCCGGATGCGATTGCCAGCGGCCAGAAAATGGTCGACGAGGCCGAGGGCAAGCTGACCCTCCACCACGCCCGCTATTCCGAAATGGCCGAGATATTGATCAATGACGATATCGACGGCGTCACGCTCGATATCGGCGTGTCGTCAATGCAGCTCGATCAGGCCGAGCGCGGATTTTCCTTTCAGAAGGATGGCCCGCTCGACATGCGCATGGCCCGCGATGGCGAGAGCGCAGCTGATTTCCTCAACGAAGCCGATGAAGAGATGATCGCCGATGTGATCTATCGCTATGGCGAAGAGCGCCGTTCGCGACGGATCGCCAAGGCGATTGTCGAAGCGCGACCGCTGACCCGTACGTCCGAACTGGCGCGGGTGGTCAGAAAGGCCCTGGGATTTCGCGCTGGCGACAAGAAGGATCCGGCGACCCGGACTTTTCAGGCGATCCGGATCCATATCAATCGCGAACTGGGCGAACTCGAAGACGGTCTGGCAGCAGCAGAAAAAATGCTGCAGCCCGGTGGCCGTCTCGCGGTTGTGACATTCCACAGCCTGGAAGATCGGATCGTCAAAAATTTTCTGCGCGACCGCAGCGGACAGAAGTCCGCCGGTTCCCGCCATCTACCCCAGGTTAACGAGACACGGCCGGCACCCACCTTTCATAAACCAGCCAAAGCGGTGCGTCCGGCCGGGGCGGAGCAGGCTCTTAATCCCCGGGCCCGCTCC
>JBALUX010000066.1:0-14641 GCA_036963725.1 Parasphingorhabdus sp.
GTCGCAGCGGTCGCAGGTTTTGGCGATGTCGGCAAAGGCTCGGCTCAGTCGCTCCGCAATGGCGGCGCACGCGTGCTGGTAACCGAAATCGATCCGATCTGTGCGCTTCAGGCGGCGATGGAAGGTTTTGAAGTTGTGACGATGGACGAAGCCACGAAACGGGCCGACATTTTCGTCACCACCACCGGTAACAAGGACGTCATCACTGTCGACCACATGCGGGCTATGAAGGATCGCGCGATCGTTTGTAACATCGGTCACTTCGACAGCGAGATTCAGATCAGCGGTCTGAAGAACATGCAATGGACCGAAATCAAGCCACAGGTTGATGAAGTGAAATTCCCGGATGGCAAGAAGCTCATCATTCTGGCGCAGGGTCGCTTGGTGAACCTCGGCTGCGCAACCGGGCACCCGAGCTTCGTTATGTCTGCAAGCTTCACCAACCAGGTGCTGGCGCAGATCGAATTGTGGTTGCGTCCCGAGCAATATGAAAATGATGTCTACGTTCTGCCGAAGCATCTCGACGAGAAAGTCGCCGAACTGCATCTCGCGAAACTGGGCGTGAAACTGGACACGCTCAGCCAGGATCAGGCTGATTATATCGGTGTACCAGTCGCAGGCCCGTTCAAGCCGGATCACTATCGCTACTAGGCGACAGACATTCTGACACAAAAAAGCCGGGCAGTGCGCAAAGCATTGCCCGGCTTTTTAATGCGCCACGTTGTTGTCAGCGCGAAGTGAACTGGGTCTTGCGGCCATCCGGATTGCCCGGAAATTGCGGCCAGTGATTTTGCGATAGCGCGCGGGCGCTGACCGACTGGATGCCGGCCTGTTTCTCGTACATCCAGTAGTTGCGCAGGATGATCGAAACATATCCGCGGGTCTCGACATAAGGAATGCTCTCCATGAACAGCAGCGGATCGTCATTATCCTTGATCTCGCTGTTCCAGCGCTGCACCGCGCCGGGTCCTGCATTATAGGCCGCAGCAATCTTGGGCAGCTTGCCACCGGTGATCGATGATTTGCCGAGATATTCGAGATAGGACTGGCCATATTCGAGGTTGGTTGAAGGCCGGTAGAGATCGGATTCGCTGAAGTTCAGGCCATTGGCTCTGGCAATGTCGCCCGCCGTGCCCGGACGGACCTGCATCAATCCGATAGCATTGGCCGGGCTCACGACCTTGCTGCGGAATGCGGATTCCTGCAATGTATGCGCGTAGATGAGAGCGGGATCAACGCGCCAGCCGCCGTCGGGCTTCCATTTCGGAGCCGGGAAACGGGCCTGGACATCGGGTTTCATGCCGCGCGGCGCATTATGGGCCAGCCAGAGCTGGGTGCGTGGCAGATCCAGTTCGCGCGCCAGTTTGATTAGGGCAGGGTGGTCACCGCTGTCGCCGATAGTGGCCTGGTGCCGAAGCACTTCGTCGGCCAACTGCTCTTCGCCAATTTCAACCAGGGCGATGGCAGCGCGGACATTTTCGTGCCGTTCCAGCGCCCGCCAGTCCGATTTCTCGAATGACTCGCTCTGTTTGGATTTGTTCGGCGCCATGCCGAGCGTCTGTGCAGCTAGCATGCCGTAAAAACTGTCGTCGAGACGAGCCGCAGCCTGCAGCTTGCCTTGAACCCTTTCCGGTTGGCCGCATTTCAGATCGGAACGGGCGCTCCAGTAAAGACCGGCCGCCTGCAGGTCGACGTTGGAGGCCGACCGGCCGACGGTTTCGAAAGCACTGCTCGCCGACCGGCAGTCGTTCAGACGCCAGGCAGCCAGTCCGGCAACCCAATTGGCATGGCCGACCCATTCTCCGGCACCGCTTTGCGCCTGCCGGGCGAGACGCAAGGCGGAAGCGTCGTCATTCTCGATATAATAAGACCAGGCTACGCGCTGCTCCAACTCGGTACGACCCTCGGAAGACATTTGCATCGCGTTGGCGCTGAGCAGGGATTCGGCGCCTTGCGGATTGTCATTCTTGATAAAATCGATGATCTGACCGCGCACGCCATTTGCCGCGCTGTCGGAACTTACATCCTTCGGCTTTGACCGGATCGGAGAGCCGGGAACCCATGACAGATTGCGACGCTGTGGCAGGTCCGGCAGCAACTGGGCGCCGCGTTTTTGTGCCAGGCGACCCAATTGGGCGGCTTGCGGTATTTGCGGTGCCTCATTGACCAATGTCAGCAGTGGCCCGAGTTCGGCCCGCGGGCTGTTGGCGGCCAGAAAATATTCGGCCTGAGCGATCGATCTGAGCGGACCGGTCGGCGCCGTATCCATCAGGTTTTTCGCGACATCCCAATGATCGGTGCTCATTGCCGAGAATAGAGCACGATAATGGTCGGACTGTTGTTGCTTCAGCTGGGAGGGGACATATTTCGCAATGGAAGCGCTATTGTAGAGAACCGCTCCGTCATCGGCCAGCGCCGGCGTTGCAACGAGGGTCAGAAGCGAAGCGGTCAGTGCAAATTTCAGTTTCACGAGGCAGAAATCCTTGTCAGCATTTGCAGATCTTTCCAAGCTTCGGCCTTGAACAGGGGCCGCTCGATCAGGATCCGCGGGTGAAATGTCACGATCGCCTCTGTTTTTGATGAACTATGGTTAACAAATTGCTTATTTTTGCGCGCAGTCAGCAGATCTTCGCCGAATATGATCTTTGCCGCCATGTCGCCGAGGCAGATGACGCGTTTCGGACGGACCAGACCGATGTGATGGAAGAGCCGTCTTTTGAAGGCCGGCCAATGCTGCTCGTCAATTCTGCCATCATAGGGAATGGATACGGCAATGTTGGCAAGATAGGACTGCTGCGAATCACATCCGATTGCCGCCAGCATCTTCTCCAGCAACTTCTGGTTGTCCGGATTGAACAACTGGACCTCGCCATGACGATTTTTTTCCGGCAGCGCCGAAATCACCATGATCTCCGGTTCCAGCGCGCCTTGCGGGGACACTCTTTGCTTCGACCAGCTTGCCTCGATCAGACTGTCACCATTTGTCAGCCATTCGAGAAAATCCGGATAGGCGGCGGGCAGCGGCTCGTCCTGAACCGGAATTTTGGCCTGTTCCGGCACGCGTTCCGTAACGGCTGCCGGTGGCGGCGCATCTTTCACCGGAGATACAGTCTTGGCAGTCAAAAGCGCTGCCGGTTGATCGGCATAATCCAGCTCGACGCCAGCGAGCGACCACCAGTCTTGCAGGCTGTGGATCATCGACTCAGTGGACGGATTAGTCGTTGGTGCGGAGATTAAATTCATTTATGCATAGAGTCATGAGTTGACGAATAGGTCAATTGGCGGGAAAGCAGGTTTCTGCCCAGCGGGTTGCGGTTTACGACAGACCGAATGTACAAGAGAATAAAAGCAAGAATTGTAGGAAAAACGACATGAGCGAACGAGAGTCAATGCCGTATGATCTGGTGATAGTCGGGGGTGGTCCCGCCGGTCTCAGTGCAGCCATAAGGTTCAAACAACTGGCGGACGAGGCAGGCAAGGATCTCTCGGTATGCATATTGGAAAAAGGCTCCGAAATCGGCGCACATATCCTGTCCGGTGCGGTGGTTGATCCCAAAGGTCTCGACGAGCTTTTCCCTTCGTGGCGGGACGAGGATTGCCCGCTGGCAAAAACACCCGTGACCGAGAATCACCACTGGATTTTGACCAAGAAGAAAAAATTCGCTTTCCCCCATTTCATGACGCCATCGTTCATGCACAACAAGGGTACCTATACCGGTTCGCTCGGCAATCTCTGCCGCTGGCTCGGTGAGCGGGCCGAAAATATGGGTGTCGAGATTTTCCCGGGCTTTGCTGCTGCGGAAATCTTGTACAATGAAGATGGCTCGGTAAAGGGCGTCGCCACCGGCGACATGGGCGTTGCCCGCGATGGCAGCCACAAGCCGGATTACGAGCCCGGTCTCGAACTGCACGCAAAATATACATTCTTCGCAGAAGGCGCGCGCGGCCATCTGACCAAGATCCTCAAAAACCAGTTTGCGCTTGATGCCGAGAGCCAGCCGCAAATCTACGGCCTCGGGGTCAAGGAACTTTGGGATATTGATCCGGCCAAGCATAAAGCGGGCCGCGTCATCCATACGCAAGGCTGGCCGCTGAGCGAAGGCGCGAACGGTGGCGGTTTCCTCTATCATCAGGCGGACAACCAGGTCGCGCTCGGCTTTGTCACCTGGCTGAACTATGAAAACCCCTATCTCTCGCCATTTGAAGAAATGCAGCAGTGGAAACTGCATCCGGAAATCCGCAAGATACTGGAAGGCGGCAAGCGCGTTTCCTATGGCGCGCGGGCGATTAACGACGGCGGTTTCCAGGCCGTTCCGAAACTATATTTCCCCGGTGGCGCTCTGATCGGCTGTTCCGCCGGTTTCGTGAATGTGCCACGGATCAAGGGCACGCATACCGCGATGAAGACTGGTATGATGGCTGCAGAAGCCGCTTATGAAGCGATCGTGGCAGACCGCACAAGCGACGAGCTGACCGCTTATGGCACCGCCTATGAGAACAGCTGGGTCCGCGAAGAATTGCGCGTGGTCCGTAATGTCCTGCCGGCGGTCGAGAAATATGGTGATTTCCTCGGCACGATCATCTCCGGCATCAATATGTGGGCGGAGCATCTGAAGATCAAAATGCCGTTCACGATGAAATTGCACCCCGACTGGTCGCGTCTGAAGCGGGCGGAACATTGTGTGAAGATCGAATATCCGAAACCCGACGGGAAGCTCACTTTCGATCGCCTGTCATCGGTCTTCCTGTCGAACACCAACCACGAAGAAGACCAGCCGGTGCATCTCCAGCTGAAAGACCCGAATATTCCGGTCGATGTCAATCTGCCGGTCTTCGCCGGTCCTTCGGCACGCTATTGCCCGGCGGGTGTTTACGAATTTATCGAGGATGAGGCGGGCAAGCCGAAGTTCCAGATCAACGCGCAAAATTGCGTGCATTGCAAGACCTGTGATATCAAGGACCCGTCCCAGAATATCAACTGGGTCGTACCGGAAGGTGGCGGAGGTCCAAATTATCCGAATATGTAGTCTCGGCCTATGTGCGCTGCTCGTCGCCGGACAAGCAGCTTCACCGGCGCTTGCCAGCCGCGGCGACAGTGCAGCAGCGCTCAACCGTTTTGTCGAAGCCCGGCTGGCTGAATCTTCCGATGAATTGCAGGCTGCGTCTGCAATTTATGGCGAGAGCCTGAAGGAACAGCCGGACAACGAGCTGCTGGCGGGCAAGGCCTATGTCAGTGCCATCGAAACGGGTAATTTTGATCTGGCGGCGAAAGCTGTCCGGGTTCTGCAACTGCGCGGCAAGGCGGATCCGGAAATGCCGCTGGTGCTCTTTGCGTCGGCTTTTGCGCAGCGCGACTGGAACGGCGCTGATCTGGCGACCGTCGAACTGGAGGCGCTGAAGAATTTTGCCTTTCTCCAGCCCTATCTCGAGGCATGGCTGGAAACAGCAAGAGGCCGGGACGGCACGGCCACTCTCTCGGGTTCAAAAACCAATGCGACCACGCAATATTATCTCGAAGAAAATCTCATCTTGAACAGCCTGGCCAATCGGCAGGAAAGTGACGCGATCAGCATGCTGACCGCGACGGTCGAGAGCAACGAGTCGCGCATGGCGCCGGTACGGATAATCGCTGCCCAGCATTTCTGGGCAAAAAATGATGCGGAGACGGCAAAGGCAATTCTGAAATTCCGGACTTCGGCACCGGAGCAGCGATTATATCAGCAGATCGAGGCCGGGCAGAAAAAGGGCGTCGCGCAAAAGGTCACACCTTCAATCGGACTGGCATTTCTCTTCCAGAGACTGTCGAACGATCTGGCGGCGCAGCGGGCCGAGTTTCTGTCGCAGGTGGTGGCCCAGGCCAGCACGCACGTCGCCGGCAGCTCAGATTATGGCCGTCTGACGCTTGGGCGATCTTATGCGAATGCGGGAAATCACGATTTGGCGGTAGCGGAATATTCACGGATCGGCCGTGAAAGTCCCTATTATCTGGTCGGACTGAGTTCCGAAATCGCGAGCCTCGTCGCTAATAATCAATTTGACCGGGCGATTGCGCGGCTCGACGCGGCTCTGGAATATAATCCGGAGGCGCCCGAACTATACATATTGAAAGGGCAATCTCTGCAAGCGCACGGTGATGATAAAGCAGCGGCCGGCGCTTTTGAATCGGCGATCAAACTGGGCGAAAAACTGGGCCGGTCCGATGTGGTCATGGCCAATTACTGGCTCGCACTGGGCGGTGCACAGGAACAGGCCGGCATCTGGCCAGCGGGACTGGAATCTTTGCGGAAAGCCAATGAACTGCTGCCCAATTCGCCGACGATCCTGAACTATCTCGGCTACGCCCAGCTTGAACGGCGCGAAAATGAAGCGGAAGCGGTCGCCGCGATCAAGCAGGCGCATGAACTGCGCTCGACGTCGCCAGCGATTACCGATTCCCTGGGCTGGGCCTATTTCATCACCGGCGAGCATGACCGGGCTGTTGCCTATCTGGAGAGCGCGCTCGAAGGTCAGCCGCAGGACCCGACGATCAACGAACATCTCGGCGATGCTTACTGGACCGTAGGCCGTCTCTATGAAGCGCGCTATGCTTGGAAATCGGCAAAATTATTCGCAGAGGATGAAGATGCGCAACGTCTCGCCAGCAAGATAGACCTGGGTCTCCGACCCGATCTTATATCGCCCTGATGTCCACTCGAGATTTGGGCGCGGCGGATAGTGAAACGGCCTATGCAAAAATCAATCTGGCGCTCCATGTCCGCAAGCGATTGTCCAACGGCTATCATGAGCTTGAAACAATTTTTGCCTTTCTCGACCAGGGTGATCTGATCTCGGTGCAGCCGGGCGAGGGCGTGACTCTCGAAATAGGCGGTCCCTTTGCGCAAGGGCTGAGCAGGACCGACAATCTGGTTGTGCAGGCTGCGACGCGGCTTGCGGCGCTATCCGGTGGGAAGCACGGCGCCCAGCTTCATCTCGACAAGCGTCTGCCGGTTGCTTCGGGGATCGGCGGAGGATCCGCGGATGCTGCCGCTACATTGCGTTTGCTCAACCGCTTCTGGGGGCTTGATCATTCGGTTGCAAAACTGGCGGAAATCGCGAAGCCGCTGGGTGCCGATGTCCCTGCCTGCGTGGCCAGCCAGACCTGCCGCGGCACCGGTATTGGTCAAGATCTCGAGCTGATATCCGATGATGATCTGCCGGGCTGCACGGCCCTTCTGATCAATCCGCTGGTTCCAGTGTCTACCGCGGACATATTCGCCGCCTGGGATGGTATCGATCGTGGCGCGCTGGAAAGCGGACCGGTTATCACCGCCGCCCGCAACGGCAGAAACGATCTGGAGAAACCGGCCATCGCCATGGTACCGCTATTGTCGGATGTGCTGCGAGTGCTGGAAGAGTGCCGGCCTGTCAGCGCGCGTATGTCAGGGTCCGGCGCGACATGTTTTGCCTTGTTTGACAGTCCGGCAGCGGCCAGAAATGCCGAGAGCCACTGTCGAAAGGCGATGGACGGAATATGGACGATGATAGGGAAAATTCGATGACCGACGCCTTCGAAATATCCGGAGTTCCCTCCGAAGGAGGCGTGCTGATCGTCGTCGATCATGCCTCGAGCCATATACCGGACGATATCGATCTGGGTATTTCGCAGCAATATACAGAAGATCATATCGCCTATGATCCCGGCATTGCTCCGATTGCCCGCCTGATGACCGAGCATAGCGGCTATCTTGCGATTCTCAGCACGGCTTCCCGGCTGATCGTCGATCTCAACCGCTATCCCGATGAACCAGCCGTCATCGTGGAACGCAGCGATGGTGTCGAAATTCCCGGTAATCATCTGTCCGCCGAGGATCGGCAGGCGAGGCTGGACCGCTTTTTCACTCCCTATCACGACCGGGTGGCGTCGCTGATCGCGGACTTGAAGCCCGTCCTTGTCGCTTCCCTGCACAGTTTCTCGCCGGTGCTCCGTTCCAATCCGCAACTGAAACGCCCGTGGGACATGGGAATAATGTATAATGAATATCAGACGGCGCCGCATCTGGCGCTCCAGTTTCTCGGCGAAGAGGAAGGGCTGATCATCGGCGATCAGATGCCTTATTCCGGCAAGGACCTGAATGCGACGATGAACCGTCAGTGCGAAGCCATCGGCCAGCCCTATATCGGGGTCGAAGTCCGTCAGGATCTGATCCGGGAAGAGGCAGGACAGCGCCGTTTCGCTGATATTTTATTGCGTAGTTGCGATAAAATAAGAACAGCCCTTGCTTAACCGGCGGACTTTTGAAAGGACGATCCGGAATTAGCCATATTGGAAGCCAGAATGACCAACAGATTCGACAAGTCCCGCCTGCCAAGCCGTCACGTCAGCGTCGGGCCGGAGCGCGCGCCCCAGCGTAGCTATTATTACGCGATGGGCATGACCGAAGAGGATATTGCCAAACCCTTCGTCGGGATCGCTTCTGCGGGCAATGACAGCGCGCCTTGCAACACCTTGCTCGACGGTCAGGCCGATATCGCGCGCGAAGGCGTGATCGAAGCCGGCGGAACCCCGCGGCGTTTCAACACGATCACCGTCACCGACGGCATTGCGATGGGCCATCAGGGCATGAAAGCCTCGCTGGTGTCCCGCGAAGTCATCGCCGACAGCGTCGAGCTCAGCGTCCGCGGCCACTGCTATGACGCGGTGATCGGCTATGCCGGCTGCGACAAGAGCCTGCCCGGCATGATGATGGCGATGCTGCGGCTCAATGTGCCGTCGATCTTCGTCTATGGCGGTTCGATCCTGCCCGGGCGCTTCCATGACCATGATGTCACGGTTGTCGACGTGTTCGAAGCGGTCGGCCAGCATAGCGCCGGCAATTGCCCTTTGCAGGAACTGATCGAACTCGAAAAAGTCGCATGCCCGGGCCACGGCGCCTGCGGTGGCCAGTTTACCGCCAACACCATGGCCTGCGTCGCCGAGGCCATCGGCCTGTCACTGCCGAACAGCAATATGGCGCCAGCGCCCTATGAAACCCGCGACGATATGGCACGGGCAGCGGGCCGCCAGATCATGAATCTGATCGAGCTTAATTTGCGGCCGCGTGATATCTGCACCCGCGATGCCTTCATCAACGCCGCCCGCGTCGTCGCCGCCACCGGTGGCTCGACCAATGCGGCGCTGCATCTGCCCGCAATGGCCAGCGAAGCGGGTATCGAATTCGATCTATTCGACGTCGCCGAAATCTTCAAGACCACGCCTTATCTCGCCGATCTCAAGCCGGGTGGCAAATATGTCGCCAAGGACATGCACGATGCCGGCGGCGTCTACATGCTGATGAAGACGATGATGGATAACGGCCTGATCAACGGTGATTGCATCACCGTTACCGGCAAGACGCTCGGCGAGAATATCGAAGAAATCGTCTGGAACCCCGACCAGAAGGTTATCTACGATGTCCAGCACGCGATCACCGCCACCGGCGGCGTTGTCGGCCTGCGCGGCTCGCTCGCACCGGAAGGCGCGATCGTGAAAGTCGCCGGCATGGACCGTCTGCAGTTCCGCGGCCCGGCCCAGGTCTTCGAATGCGAGGAAGACGCCTTCGCCTCGGTTGAAAAACGCGAAATCAAGGAAGGCGCGGTCGTCGTCATCCGCAACGAGGGACCGAAAGGCGGCCCCGGCATGCGCGAAATGCTGGCCACCACCGCTGCGCTTTACGGTCAGGGCATGGGCGAGAAAGTCGCGCTGATTACCGATGGCCGTTTCTCCGGTGCGACCCGGGGTTTCTGCATCGGCCACGTCGGTCCGGAAGCCGCCGATGGCGGGCCTATCGGACTGATCGAGGAAGGCGACATGATCAATATCGATGCCGAGAAAGGTATCATCGATCTCGAGGTCGACGAGGCAATATTGGCTGAGCGCCGGAAAAAATTTACACGACGCGAAACCGATTATGGTTCAGGAGCATTGTGGCGCTATGCGCAAAATGTGGGGCCGGCCTATCAGGGAGCGGTGACCCACCCGGGAGCCAAGGCTGAAAAACATGTCTATGCGGATATCTAGCGTTGTCGCCTCTGCCTTGTTGCTGACGGCCTGCGAAAACAGGCCGGATAATAGCGTGCTCGCGGAAGCGGAACAGCGGGCAGCGGATCAGGCGGTCGGCGACGGAAAGATCGAATGCGCGATCAATGGTGACAGCAATTTCACCCGCGACTGTTTCACCGAACGGCTGAGCGGCGAGGGCAGGGTGACGATGATCATCCGTCATCCCGATGGCGGCTTTCGCCGGTTCAATTTGCTGACCGATGGTCACGGGCTCGAAGCCGCCGACGGTTTTGACAAGGCCCATGTCTCGATCGTAGAGGATGGCAAGATATTGGTCAGCGTCGGCCCGGACAAATATCTGCTGCCGGCACAGATCAAGCCCGGTGCCAATGCAAGTGCCGCACCCGCTGTCGAAAAAGACCCGGCACAGGCCGGAAACTAGAGGCGCGCTTGATCAATCACGGGAATATATTGACCGCCGCTGAAACGAAGCTGGCGGAACAGCGGCTGATCGCATCCGGCATTTCGGTTCAGGAACTGATGCGCCGGGCCGGGCAGGGCGCTGCGCAAATGATCTGGCGCATTGCCGCCGGCATGCCGACTGTGGTGCTCTGCGGACCGGGCAATAATGGTGGCGACGGCTATGTCATCGCCCAGTGGCTGCTCGAAAAAGGCGTCGATGTCAGCATTGCCGCACCGCTCGAACCAACCACCGAGGCAGCGCAACATGCGAAATCTCTGTGGCGCGGACAAACACTGGCTCTGGTCGCAGCGCAACCCGCAGCGCAATTTGTTGATTGCCTCTTTGGTACCGGATTGACCCGCGCGGTCGGCGACGACTGGTTCGGCCATTTCTCCCGCCTGTTTGCCGGAGCAAAGCGGCGGGTCGCAATCGATCTGCCCAGCGGTGTCGAATCCGATCATGGCACGCTGCTCAACGATATCGCGTCATTTGACACAACCATCGCCCTCGGTGCGTTCAAGCCGTCCCATTTTCTGGAACCGGCGCGATCAAAAATGGGCAATCTGGTCGGTATCAATATCGGCATCGCAGCCGACAGCAATCTCGAAATTCTGTCCACGCCGAGGATTTCCCGACCGACATCGCAAGATCATAAATATAGCCGCGGTCTGGTTGCCGTGGTCGCTGGCGCGATGCCCGGCGCCGCGCAACTCACCGCGATGGCGGCCCAGAAATCGGGCGCAGGCTATGTCAAAATCTTCGCATCCTCCGGTTTTGAAGCACCGCATCCCAGTATTGTGGTCGAGACCGTGCTGGACATGGCCGATCTACAGAAAAAGCTTTCCGACAAACGCATCTCCGCCATCATTCTCGGCCCCGGTTTGGGCCGGGATGATCGGGCGAAAGAACTGCTGACCACCGCGTTAGCGGCGGATGCGCCACTGGTGATCGATGCCGACGCGCTGACCGTCGCCGGATCGCAATTCGCAGATCTTGTGAAGAAGCGCTCAGCCGAGACAATCGCGACTCCCCATGCCGGAGAATTTGCCTCTTTGACGAAGGAGGCGCTGCAATATAAACTCGCTGATAGTCGCAAGCTCGCCAAACAGGCAGAATGTACCATTTTACTGAAAGGCTCTGACACCGTCATCGTCAATCCGGACGGCAAAGCTGCTATATCGGCGCTATCCTGTCCGTGGCTTTCCACTGCGGGAACCGGTGATGTGTTAACCGGGATCATCGCAAGTCGCTTGGCAACGGGCATCAGTGGTTATAAGGCGGCGTGCGAAGGCCAATGGCTGCACAGCCGGGCCGGACAATTGGCAGGCCCGGCATTCACGCCGGAAATGCTTATCGACCAACTCCCCGCCACCTTGCAGGAATGTTTATGACCGCGACAGCCGATCCAGACCTGATCATTCGCGTTGCCGCGAAGGGCGATGGCGTGACCTCCGATGGCCGCCATATCGCCTTTTCCGCGCCGCTGGACCGGTTGAATGACGAAGGCGGTCTGATCAAGGGCCCGCATCACGTGGAGCCGCCGTGCCAGCATTTCCAGTCCTGCGGCGGCTGCAGTCTTCAGCATCTGGATGACGAGAGCTACAGCCGCTTCCTCACCGAGCGTGTGGCCTACGCACTGGAAGGACAGGGGCTGGCGGCAGAAGTCTTGCACCCGCCCCAGGTTTCCGCGCCAAAAACCCGTATCCGCGCCAGCCTGCGCGCGGCCAAACTGGGCGACCAATTCAAGCTAGGGTTCAGCGGCGCAGGCAGCCACCGGATTGTCGATCTCAAGCAATGCGAGATCATGGCACCCGAACTATTCGCTCTGCTTGCGCCGTTGCGGGCTTTTCTCAAAAACTCGTCCCGCCGCAAGCATGACATGAATATCGAAATGACTTTGGTTGATCAGGGTGTCGACCTGCTGATCAGCAATTACGAGCCAGAGGGGCTGGAGCAGCGCGAAGCCTTGTCCGCCTTTGCCAAGACCAACGGGCTGGCGCGCCTGTCCGTTGATGGCGGCTATGGCCCGGAAACCCAGTGGGAACCGGAGCCGGTGACGGTCACATTGGGTGGTATCCCGGTCAGCTTCCCGCATAGCGCTTTCTTGCAGCCGACCCGCGATGGCCAGCAGGTGCTGGTTTCGGCGATGCTGGAGGCCGTCGGCGATGCGCGGCTCGTCGCGGATCTTTTTGCCGGACTGGGGACATTCACTCTCGCTCTCGGCGCCGACAAGAAAGTCTACGCTGCGGAAGGCGCCCGCGACACGATGGGCGCGCTGAAAATGGTCGCCAATCATTCCAAGCGGCAGATTTTTTGCGAGCACCGCGATCTTTTTCGCCGGCCGCTCAGCGCCGAAGAACTCAATCGCTTCAATGCGGTCATTCTTGATCCGCCAAGGGCAGGTGCGCGCGAACAAATATTGCAGCTCGCGCAATCAGAGGTCGAGAAAATCTGCTATATCAGCTGTAATCCGGCCAGTTTCGCAAGAGACGCAAAGCAGCTTTGCGACGCAGGATACAAGCTCCGCCAGGTCTGGCCTGTCGGGCAGTTCCTCTGGTCGACCCATGTCGAGATCGTGTCCAGCTTCAGCCGCTAGCGGGCTCCTGCGAAAGCAAATCCCTTCGCAGGAACACCGGAGCTAGTGGAATACTGCAATCGCCGCATGAATTGCCAGGGCGATGATACACAGGCTAGACAGGGCGAATAGCATGAACCGAAAGATCACGCGGTTGATCGTCACCTGAACAAGACTGTGCAGGACCCGCAAGCCGACATAGATCCAGGCGATGGTCACATTCAGTCCAAAATCCTGTCCTGCCAGGATCAATACGACACAAATTGCATAGAAAAGCGTCGGTTCTGTCAGCAAATGGTTATAATTATGCGCTTTCCACTGCACTTCCGGTGGCAAAAGTTCGTCCAGGTCACCGGGCTTGGCTCCAACAAGATTGGCAGAGTCGATCTTGGCCTTGTTCATTGCCGGGATCCGCGTGACATACATCCACAGCCAGATCAGCATCGTCCATAAAATGAGCGCAACCATCGGCTGCAGCAACAGGCTATTCTCCATAAAACTTCCTCCCAATATATTATAATAACTTTAGAAAAGCGTCGCCCACAAGGCGTTGATCGCCATGATCAGCAGGCAGACGGTCGACGCTATGAACAGCAGAAAGCGGACATTGACCAGATTGACGGTCGCCTGCCAGATGCTGTGAATGATCCGGATGATCGCATAGGCCCAGGCGAGATAGAGGTTCAGTCCATGACCCGCGTTGACGAGCGCAAGAATGACGACGGTGGCGTAAAACAGCGTCGGTTGCTCCATCAAATGGGTGTAATTGTGGGATTTCCAGTTCACCTTGTCGGGAATCACGCCCTCCAGATCGCTGCCCCGGCCGCCGGGAGGCGCCTTGGCCAGGTCTGCCCCTGATTTGGCCATGGCCGGAAATCTGGTGGCGGCCATCCAGAACAACATGATCAGCGACCAGAGGATCAGCACCGCAGCGGGTGCCAAAATAGCAGTTTCCATGATTCTATTCTCCCAAAACCCGGGAGAAACTGCTTCAACTGTAACCGATTGTCAATTGCAACCTAGTTTGTGGCTCAAGCGCTCGGGAAAGACACCACATTGTCACGGTCGGACCGGTCGAGATTGTCACCGACATAGAGGCTGGCCATCGGCTCGTCAGCGACATCATATTCGTGGCTGCTGCCATAGCCGTTGAACTTGGTCCGCATCGCCGAACCGTAGGCACCGATCATGCCGATCTCGATATAATCATCGGCCTTGATGCTGTCGGGCAGGTTGAACGGGCCGGCCATGAAATCCATGTCGTCGCAGGTCGGGCCGTAGAAGCTGAATCCGGTGGTCGTTCCGGCTTCCGCATCTGCGCCAACCTGGCGAACCGGGAACCGCCAGCCGATATGGGCGGCGTCGAACAATGTGCCATAGGCCCCATCGTTGATAAACAGCTCGTTGCCCCGCCTGCGTTCGACCTTGACCACCAGCGAGCTATATTCGGCTGACAAAGCGCGGCCCGGCTCGCACCATAGTTCGGCGGAATAGCTGATCGGCAGATCCTCGAACGTGCGGTCGATGGCGGTGAAATAATGATTGAGCGAAACCGGCTCCAGATCGGGATAGATCGACGGAAAAC
>JBALUX010000067.1:0-14355 GCA_036963725.1 Parasphingorhabdus sp.
ACGGCAGGCAGGGCCCGGACGAAAACGACTGCAAAATAGCGGCCTTGCCGCTTGACTCACCGGGCCTGATTGCGCATCGGTTTCGTTAATCATTCAATTAAAGAAGGACTCGCCATGAGCACTGTAGAATTTAACGACCGCGTCGCCATCGTCACCGGCGCCGGCGCCGGTCTGGGCCGCGAACATGCTAAGGAACTGGCGCGCCGCGGCGTGAAAGTTGTCGTCAACGATTTCGGCGGCGCGCGTGACGGCACCGGCGGTTCCGCTACCGTGGCCGAACAGGTTGTAGCAGAAATCGAAGCCGAAGGCGGCGAGGCCATGGCAGCCGGCTGCAGCGTCACTGATATGCCTGCGGTCGAAAAAATGGTCGCCGATGCGATTGCAAAATGGGGCCATGTCGACATTCTCGTCAACAACGCTGGCGTGCTGCGCGACAAGAGCTTCCACAAAATGACCATGGAAGATTTCAAGTTCGTCATGGACGTTCATGTCAACGGCAGCGCGAACTGCACCAAGGCGGTCTGGGATCACATGCGCGAACGTCAATATGGCCGTATCGTCATGACCACGTCCTCGACCGGCCTTTATGGCAATTTCGGCCAGGTCAATTATGGCGCGGCGAAACTCGCTCTGGTCGGCATGATGAACAGTCTGCACCAGGAAGGCGCCGGCAAGGGCATTCACACCAACTGCATCTCGCCCGTAGCCGCTACCCGCATGACCGAAGATATCATGCCCGAAGCAGCGTTGGCGGCTCTGGTGCCTGAAGCGGTGACCCCTGCTGTTGTCTATTTGTGCAGCGATGGCGCGCCATCGAAAACCATCCTGACGGCTGGTGCCGGCGGCTATGCTGCGGCGAAAATATTTGAAACAGAAGGTGTCTGGCTGCCGGTTGAAGACCGCAGCGCTGAATCGATCGCCGCCAATATCGACCAGATTCTGGACGAAACCGGCATGCAGGAATATGCCAATGGCGGCGGACAGGGCGGCAAATTCTTCCGCCGGATGCAGGAAGTCATGAAGGGCTAAAAGACCCGCGAACAGGAGAAATAATATGCCAACGATCAAAGCAAGCGAACTGGAATCCTGGAAGGGCAAGGAAGTCGGTGTATCCGACTGGGTCCTGGTTGATCAGGACCGGATCAACAAATTCGCCGATTGCACCGAGGACCATCAGTTCATCCACATCGACGAGGAAAAAGCCAAGGCAACACCCTTTGGCGGCACCATCGCGCATGGCCTGCTCACGCTCTCGCTGCTGCCGAAACTGTCCTACGGCACGACGCTGGGCCTCGAAGGCACGGTCATGGGCATCAATTACGGTTTCGACAAAGTGCGCTTCCTCAACCCGGTACGCGCCGGATCAAAGGTTCGCGCCCGCCACACATTGGTCGACGCGGTTGAAAAACAGCCGGGCCGCTGGTTGCTGACTTACAATGTTGTTGTCGAAATTGACGGGATTGAAACACCGGCGCTGATCGCAACGTCACTGGTGATGATCGTGGTCGGCTAGGCCAACCGAACAAAATAAGCGAAAAGGGCTCCGGACTGCTTCCGGGGCCCTTTTTCATGGGTGGGTTCCGTCCCGCCGGTGTCAGGCGGGGATCAGTACGTTATGCAGAAGCGGATCTTCCATCGCCCGGCCCGCACCATTGGCGACACAGGTCAGGGGATCATCGGCGATTGTGACCGCCAGTCCGGTTTTCTCGGAAATAAATTCGTCAATCCGTCCCAATAATGCGCCGCCGCCGGTCAGGACAATGCCCTGTTCCATGATATCCGCTGCCAGTTCCGGCTTGCTATGCTCCAGTGCATTGAGCACGGATTCGGCGATCTGGCCGACGGGTTCGGCGATCGCCTGGGCGATTTCGGCTTCGGTGATGGCAATTTTTTTCGGCATGCCGCTGACCAGGTCGCGGCCCTTGATATGCATGACCCGTCCCTCGCCGTCAGGGCTCATCGCGCTGGCTATGCCGTGCTTGACCAGTTCGGTGGTGGATTCACCAATCGCCAGATTATGTTTGCGGCGGATATGGGACGAGATGGCATCATCAATCTTGTCGCCGCCCATGCGGCCCGATGTGCTGTAGGCCAGACCCTGCAAGGACAATATCGCGACCTCGGTCGTGCCGCCGCCAATATCGACGACCATCGCGCCCACCGGTTCGGTTACCGCGAGTCCGGCGCCGATCGCGGCGGCCATCGGTTCTTCGATGAAATATATGCCCGATGCTCCGGCGTTTGAGGCGGCATCGCGCAGCGCGCGAAGCTGCACATTGGTAGAGCCGGACGGGATGCAGACCACGATATCGAAGCGTCGGAATATCCCGGTCTTCTTGCTGTGCACCTTGTGGATGAGATGATTGATCATCTGCTCCGCGACATCGAGATCGGCAATTACGCCGTCCTTGAGCGGACGAATGACTTTGATATTGGCCGGTGTCTTGCCCATCATCAGCTTCGCATCGCTGCCGACTGCGCGAACCTTGGTCACGCCGTCATTGGTCTCGAGCGCAACCACGGACGGTTCGTCGAGCACGATGCCGCGATCCCGCGCATAGATAAGCGTATTGGCCGTGCCGAGATCGATCGCCAGGTCATGTGACCGGAGCTTGAAAAAATTTTTCATAAAATTGGAAATACTTCAACTAGAGCGGCCATATTGCCAATGTCATACAGGCCATTGCATCTGGCGGCATATTATCGGTGACAGCGCGCCAATGAACCTGTGCTGTATAGTCAATAAACGCCAGCGGTCTGCCCATTCGTCAAATAGGTGTATAATTCGGTCGAACCGTTATGCCGCCAGCTGCTATGCAGAGCAGGAAATTTTCTTTGTAATGTTTTCGCGCGGCTCGCGACTATCCCAATATCTACATTTTAAACAAGGATAGTTTGGCAATGATACGGATCATCTCAATTTACGCAGGCCTGTTTGTCGCGCTGACCTATGGCGACTATTGGACGACGGATTTCGCAATTACCAATGGACTGGCGGAGGAATTTAATCCGGCCGTGCGTGATGGCGCCACAGCCTATAAGGCCATGAATATGATATGGATCAATATTGCCTTTCTGCTCGGTACGTCCTGGATGCTATATTGGGCTATGAACAACAAAAGCGGGGTATCGGCTCACTATCTGAACCACCCGCTTCGGGCTTCGTTCAACTGGTTTTATCTGAACCCGTTTAGCGACAAAAATATCGCAAAATCACCGCTCCACCTGCTGGCCTTCCCGCTTTGCTGCCTCTTTGCCAAGGCCTTTGCGATCACGAGCAATGCATTGGGCATAATTTATGGCAGCGGCCTTGCCGAACCGCTTGTTGCGCTATTGAATCCCTATCTCGGCGGCATAATTCTGTATGTCGCGGTCACCGGCATAATCATCACGCCATTCTGGATCTTGAGCCTTTACATAGCGGCTTCCGCTGTAAGAGGGAGCCATGGCTTCAGAGCGGGAGCAGCTGTCGTTTGAACCACAAACGGGACTCCGAGCTTGTTGCGCTACTGAATGAATATGCTTCGTTCATCAGGAATAGTCTGCGGACTTATGAGCGGGATCAGTCCCGGCAGGAGGAATTATATCAGGAAGTAGCGCTCGCCCTTTGGCGGGCGTTACCGACTTTCCGCGGCGAGGCTTCGCACCGAACTTTGATCGCAAGAATAACCCACAATATCGGGGTGAGCCATATCCGCCGGAAGATGAGCAGACCGACGACCGACCTGCTGGAAGATATTCACATCAGCGATTACGATTCACCCGAAAAAGAGGCGCAGCATCGGGATCAAAAACGCGCCTTGCTGCGTGCGATTGGTGAATTGCCGCTAGGGCTGCAGCAATGCGTGACACTGCACCTCGAAGATTTCAGCAATCGGGAAATTGGCGAAATTCTGGGCTTGTCCGAAGGTGCTGTTGCCGTGCGCCTGACCCGGGCACGTGCCGGCCTGTCAAAACTTATGGAGCAACAAAAATGACCATCGACATGATTGATCTCAAAACCATCTGGCAGGAGGACGTTCAAAATGCTCCGGACCCAACGTCTATCGATGCTCTGGTAAAGCAAACCAGACGCCGCAACATCATGACATGGTTCACGGTCGGCCTGGAGCTTCTAATGCTGGCTGGATTGCTCGCGATATTGGTGTATTTGACTATCACAGCGGATGACTGGCTGGTTGGTAGCCTTTGGAGCCTGTGTGCGCTGGTTCTGATTGGCGTGCAAATATGGATGTTGAGGGCGCGTAACGGCCTCTGGCGTGTCTCTGCGATACAGCCCATCCAGCATGCAAGATTTTGTGTTGCGCAGGCTGAACTGAATTTGAGATTTGCAAAATTTTCCAGGATCGCAGCGCCTGCCGGGTTGATCGCCGGATATGCGGCAATGTCCTTCCATGGCGGGGCGGTTGTCACCGATATATTGCGGCTTGGGATCACTGCATTGGCGGTGGCAGCTTGCCTGTTATTCTGTCATTTTTGGATTGGCCGACGGCAAGCAGAATTGGGAGCGGCCCTGGCTATCGAGCGAGAACTGGGTTAGCCAATACCGGCTTTTCATGTGCTGCGAAGCATTCTGGATGGGCGCCAGGACCTTTTCCGTTACAAAGCCGGATTAAAGTTTGGCATCTATCCCGAATCATGTATTATTGTATGCATAGCTTACAATAAACAGCCAAGCACTCTATAATCCAGACAGGAATGATCATGCCCAGCCCCGCTCAAAATCCACAAGAGATATCCAAAGAAATCGCGCGGGTGTTCGCGTTGCAAAGCGCGCATCAATGGGATGTGAAGGCAAGCACAGCGGAGCAGCGCAAGGCCAGGCTCCAGAAGCTGAAAGCCGCAGTCGAGGCGCATGCCGACGATATTGTCGCTGCAGTGCTGGAAGATACGCGGAAGCCCGAGCAGGAAATCCGCGTGACCGAAGTGCTGAACGTGACCGCGAATATCCAGCGCAACATCGATAATCTCGATCAGTGGATGACGCCGACCGCCGTCACCCCTTCGATGAACCCCGATGACAAGGCGAAAATCCTCTACGAAGCGCGCGGCGTATGCCTTATTCTGGGTCCGTGGAATTTCCCGCTCGGCCTGACCTTCGGTCCGCTCGCAGCGGCGATTGCAGCGGGCAATTGCTGTATGGTCAAGCTGACCGACCTGTGTCCGGCGACAGCAAGCATTGCGAAGACCATCGTCGAGGAAGTGTTCGACGACAATGAGGTGGCGCTCTTCGAGGGCGATGTCAGCGTTGCCACAACTCTGCTCGAATTGCCGTTCAGCCATATTTTCTTCACCGGCAGCACCCGTGTCGGCAAGCTGGTGATGGCGGCGGCGGCCAAACATTTGTCGTCAGTGACGCTGGAATTGGGCGGCAAGTCGCCGGTCATTATCGACGAGGGCGCAGATGTCGGCAAGATCGGCGCGGCTCTCGCGGCGGCCAAGCAGTTCAACGGCGGCCAGGCCTGCATATGTCCGGATTATGTGTTCGTGAAGGAAGAACAGAAAGAACGGCTGGTCGAAGCCTTCCGGACCAATGTCGAGCAGAATCTCTACGCCGACGGTGGCGCTATCAACAAGCAGGCGATCGCGCAGATCGTCAACGAGGGCAATTTCAAGCGGGTCAAAAGCCTGTTTGACGACGCCGTCGCGAAGGGCGCGACCGTCGCAGTCGGCGGCACGTTCGATGAAGATGATCTGACCGTCCACCCCACGATGCTGACCGATGTCACGCCGCAGATGACGATATTGCAGGAAGAGATTTTTGCGCCGCTGCTGCCGGTGATGACCTATGACACGCTTGATCAGGCGATCGGCTATATCGAGGCACACGACAAGCCGCTGGCCCTCTATATGTTCAGCGACAATGAAGCCAATGTCGAAAAGATGTTGAACAGAACCTCGTCCGGCGGCGTCACCGTCAACGGCGTCTTCTCGCATTATCTGGAGAATAATCTGCCGTTCGGCGGCGTGAACCAGAGCGGCATGGGCAGCTATCACGGCTATTTCGGCTTCAAGGCCTTCTCCCACGAACGCGCCGTTTATCTGCATCAGGGCTAAAAGCGATGTTTTAACCATCGGTGGGTGCAATCCGGCGGGCGGGAATAGAATGTCCGTGACTATCGTCCAAAATACATCAGCAGCATTTTCTATCGGAAATGCTGCTGCTTTTTTGATCGGCGGCTGTTAGCTTCAATCCTGATTTTGATTCTATCCGTACAGATACTGATGTCGATCAGTTCGAGATCGGCTATGATCAAGGATTATTGACCATGCTCCATCGGCTTCGACGATGTTGATGGCCAGACATGTGAACTGACAGGAGCTACAATCCATGCCCGTACCGACAAAAATTCTGGTTGCCACCGATCTGACAGCCAGGGCCGACCGGCCGTTTGCGCGGGCGAAATTGCTCGCCGACATCTGGAATGCGGCGCGGACCCTGTTGTTTGTGAGCAGCCCCAAGACAGAGGTTGATATCGCGAAAGTCGAGACGCTTCTGCTGCGCAACTATGGCGCAGATGCCGAAGGCTGCAATCTGGCGATAAATTACGGCAAGCCCCCCCAGGTGATCGGCGAAACGGCGGAGCAACTGGACAGCGACCTGATCATTGTCGGCGCCGCGCGGCATAATAATATATCCGATTTTTTCCTCGGCACTGCGGTCGATCATCTGGTCCACCATGCCAAGGCTCCTGTGCTGATCGTGAAAGAACGCCCGCGCGCCAATTATGGCCGGATTCTGGTAGCGACAGATTTCTCCGATTTTTCCGCTCATGCTCTGCGCACTGCGCTCGACTTTTTCCCCGATGCGAAAATCGAACTCGTGCACGCTTATCATGTCGCTTATGAAGCGTGGCTGAAGTCCGATGGCGTTGCCGATGAAATGCTGTCCGACGCGGAAAAGGAATTGCAGGACTTCATGACTAGCCTGAACCTGTCGGAGAGCGATGCTTCGCGGGTCACTCCGCATCTCGTCGAAGGCAATCTTCACCAGTCGGTGCATAATATGCTCGATAGTAGCGACTTTGATCTGCTGGTGCTGGGCACCCACGGTCGCGGCGGTTTTATCATGGCAACCATCGGCAGCCGCGCCAGTGAAATGATGGGCTGGTCCCCGGTCGATGTGCTGATGGTCAGAAAACCTGTCTAGGTTCCGACCCTAGACCAGCGCCTGCTCACCAGCTTGCTGATGCTGTGGGCCGGACTCGCCGGTCAAGCGGCGATACAGGTGCCATGTTGCGTGGCCGAGCACCGGCAGCACGACGAGCAGCCCGAGAAATAATGGCAGCATGGCGACAAACAGGGCGATCGCAATCAATATCGCCCAGATCAGCAAGACCGATTTGTTCGACCGCACCGACGCCAGGCTGACGATGATCGCGGTGATAAAATCGACATTGCGATCGACCAGCATCGGCAGACTGATGACCGTTATGGCATAAAAGGCCAGCGCCATCAGCGCGCCGACGATACCGCCGACCAGCAACATCATCAGACCGGCACCAGTGGCCAGCAGCGCGATTGATTCTGATCCGATGCCGGATTCCGCCAGAAAAATGGCAAAAATGCCGTGCGCAACCATCAGCCAGAAACCGAACGCGACGAACAGGATAACGCCCATGCTCAATATCTGCTCGTCGCCGCGCCCGCGCAAGGCCCCGAGGACCGCGCGCCAGCTCATCGGCAGACCGGCTTCGCGGCGGCGGCTCACTTCATATAGGCCGACGGCAACGAAAGGTGCCAATAGCGGGAATCCGGCAGCGGCCGGAACCAGCCATGCGACTTCGCCGCGCACGAACAGGGCAAAATAGATAAACATGCCCGCGCTCACGTAGATGGCTGCAAAGAACAGTCCGAAGGCCGGATAGGCCCTGAAATCATTCCATCCCGCCGCAAGTGCGGCGCGAAGATCGCTGACTGTAAGATCGCTTGCGACCGCAACTGGCGCGACCTGTGCCTGTTCACCTGTGCTCATAACATTTCCTCTCCATGGAAATATTCGGGGAGAATGCAGCAAATCCCTCGCTACATCAAGTTTAGGCAGGAACACGGTGTCTTGACATCAACAAACATCCGCCAAAGCGCTCAAGGCGTACCGGCAATCCGGATGCACTGGCCGGTCACCCATTCGGAAGCCGGTGCGCAGAGATAAAGCGTCAGCGCACCGATGTCCTGCGGCGTACCCAGCCGCCCGGCGGGCAGGCCCAGCGTGTCTTCAAAGCCGATGAAATCCTCATCCTTCATATTCAGCGCCTTCTTGACCGTATCGGTCGGTACAAAGCCGGGCAGGATCGCGTTGACGCGGGTCTTCGGCCCGAGTTCGTGGGCGAGTGTTTTTGTCAGCATCAGCACACCGGCCTTGGCGGCGCTATAATGGCCGCTGCCGGGGAAGGGGTCTTGTGCGGCCAACGAGCTGGTATTGACGATCCGGCTGCCCTCGCCGAAATGCTTGCAGGCGGCGCGGACGCCATGGAAGACCGAGGTCAGGTTGGTCGCCAGCGTCTTGTCCCATTCCGCTTCATCCAGTTCGATTAGAGGCGCGGAGACCAGCGACCCGCCGGCATTATTGACCCAGATGTCGAGCCTGCCGAACTCGTCGACCGCGCGCTGGGCGAGAGCATCCATATCGGCGGCGCTGGTGACGTCGGTGGCATGGGCGATTGCCCGTCCGCTGCTGTTGCTGGCGTTGATCTCGTCGGCGACGCGGCTGATCTCGTCCATGCTGCGCGAGGCGCAGACTACCTTGCAGCCCGCATCGGCGAGCGTTTTTGCCATGCCTTCGCCTATCCCCCGACCCGCGCCGGTGATAACGGCCACTTCGCCGGTGAGATCGAACAGGGGATTGGTCATCTTGGGAATCCTATAAGTAACCGTTCGCCCTGAGCTTGTCGAGCCGCAGGCCACCGCAGGTGAACGGCCCTGCGCGTCAAGCCAGATGCTTCGACAGGCTCAGCACGAACGGATTTGGTTTAATGGCAATTATTCCGCCGCCTCTAGTTCCACCGTCGCCTGTTTCGCCCGCACCCGGATCGGAATGGCGCTCATCAGCGGAATGCCGGTCCGTTTGTCATAATCGCGGTCGTTGAACGACAGTCGTCCGGTGTTGCCGCCTGCGCCGAGCGGGTCTTCTTTCTCGTCGGGATTGGTGCCCCAGCTGTGCGGTGTGGAGACGCAACCGGCGCGCACGGTCTTGTCGGCCTTGGCAACGCAGCTGATGAAGGCGCGGGCCGATTCCAGCTCGACCGGCTGGTCCTCGGAAAGACCGAGCGCCTCCATATCGGCGGGGTTCATGAAGGCCGGATGATGCGGTACGCGCTTGCGCTGCACCGGATCCTCGTGCCAGTTGCTGTTATGGATTGCGGTCATCCGCCGCCCGATCATCCGGAAGGGGAATTCGCCATCCTCGACCGGTTCGCCCAGCTTGGCGGCATATCCGGCAAGCTCTTCCATCATAGCGCCGTTGCCGACCGACAGCTTGCCTTCCCAACCGGCGGGTTTGGGTTGCACCAGCAGCGCCTGCGCTTCGACGATCTTGCCCTTCTGCACATCTTCATCCTCGTAGAGACTGGCGATATCGGCGGGGCAACCGTTGAGCGATGCGCTCCACGCGCTGATCGGATCGGGGGTTTCGCCGGGCGGGAATGGTGTCGCTTTCTCTTCCCGTTCTTCGGGATGGGCGAGCAGTGCCCAGGACTTGACCTTGATCGTTTTGTCCATCTCGGAGGCCAGCGCGTGGATGAACTGATATTCCTCGCACAGATCGGACCCTTCCGGGGATTCCATGATCGGCAGGCTGGCCTGAGCGTAATTATTCTCGAATCCCCAGCCAGCACCAAAGCCGCCGTAGACTTCCGGTGCTGCCGTGTTGCCGTGCACTTCATAATGCAATTTGGGCGCGATGACATAGTCGGCCAGTTCGGCGGTCTTCGACATGCGCGGGTCGATGCACACCAGCAGATCGAGCGCTTTCATCGCCTCGAAGGTCTTCAGCTGATCCGGCCATGCGAGCATCGGATTGCCGCCTAGTACGATCAGGGCCTTCACCTGCTTGTCACCCGGCGTTAGAATTTCATCCGGCAGAGCCGAGGTCGGCATGCCGGAAATGCTTTGTTCCAGATCGCGGCTGTGCAGCTTGCGGCCAAAGCCCCATGCCGGCATCGGGCCGGGCGTGGCGGCGATCGGTGGCGCGGGTTTGGTGAACACGCCGGTGCGTCGATTCAGGTCGCCCTCGCGCAGCCAGTGGCCCATGATCGAGGTCAGCGCTAGGTTGAGATATTCGGTGATATTGCCGCCACCCGACATATTGGTGCCGGTGCCGCCGCTGATGCTGGCTTTTTTCCAGCTGCCGTACATGCGCGCCGCGCGGACGATATCTTCTGCCGCTACTCCAGCGCGGTCGGCGGCCGGTCCGGCGTCAAAGGGTTGCACGGCTTTTTTCAGCGCTTCGAAACCGTCGACATCGCCAGCGACGAAATCCTTGTCGTACAATTTTTCATTGATCACCACCTTGGCAATCGCGCCGAGCAGGATCGGATCCTGTCCGGGGCGGCACTGCAGATGGATATCGGCCTGCTTTGCGCTGTCGGTCACCCGCGGATCGATCACGATCAGCTGCATCCCGCGTTTCTTGGCATCGTGCAGCTTCTTCGCAGGGTTCATGCCGAGACCGCCGTTCATCGATACCACCGGATTGGTACCGATCAGCATCAGCCCGTCCCAGTCGCCAACACGCGGCGCTCCGGCCAGCCAGGGACCGATCAGGGCGCGGGCAATGCCCTTGCCGGGCTGGTCGATGGTGACGCTGTCATAGACCGAGGTCGAACCGATCGATTCCATCAGCGCCAGCATGAAAGCGTGGGCGTTGACGTTGTTGTAACCAAAGGTGCCGACATAGGATGCGACCGCATCGGGGCCATGTTCCTCGACGATCCGTTCAAGCCGCGCGGCAATATCGCGTGCTGCATCGCGCCAGTGCACCGCCTGCTTTTCGCCATGTTTCATGCCGGTATAGCTGGTCAGCAGTCGCGTATCGAAACTGTGATAATTGGCCAGCTGCCGTCCCTTGATGCAGCTATAGCCTTCGAATTCGGGATTATCCTTGTCGCCATGGGTCTTCACCGGAACGCCGTCCTCGAAATCGACGATCAGTCCGCAATGGGCATGACAGGCCCGGCACATCACATGTTTCTGTCCGGTAAACGCTTCGGTGACCATATTTCTCTCCACAGGCTAAAATTAGCGGGTCCCGACCATTGCTTTTTGCAATTTAATCGTTCAATTAACCCGCTATTGATTCAAGCAATATCGCAGGCAATAGGACCGTGCCACTGGCCCTATTGATAAGAAAACTGGAGCAACACCATGGCCGACAAACCGAGCGCAGCGGAACTCAAGGAATATGGCGAACAGGCGGATGCCTGGTTCAAGGAAAATACGGTGCGGGATCCCGGCTTCATGCTGCCGCTGACCTTCATGGAAGTCTCGACCGACCAGCAGTTCGATTTTCTCCGCGACTGGCAGCGCAAGGTCTATGAAGCGGGCTATCTCGGCGCCAGCTGGCCAAAGGAATATGGCGGCGGCGGTCTGCACAGCGAGTTTCAGCGGGTCGCCACCAGGGCGATGAAGAAATATGACGCGCCGATCATGCTCAACGCGATCGGCAATGGTTGGGCCGGGCCATTGATCCTCGATCTCGGCAGCGAAGAGCAGAAGCAAAAATATATCAAGCCGATGCTGAGCGCCGAGGATATCTGGTGCCAGGGATTTTCTGAGCCGGAGAACGGATCGGATCTCGGCAATGCGCAGCTGAAGGCTGTCAAAGACGGCGACGAATATGTGCTCAACGGTTCGAAAATCTGGACCTCGCTCGGCGATCGCGCGAAATATATGATCCTGCTGGCGCGCACCGATTTCGATGCGCCGAACAAATATGCCGGCCTCAGCTTCTTCCTCAACCCGATGAAGATCGACGGCATTAGCACCAGCCGGATCAAGAAGCTGACCGGCGAATATGGCTTCGTCCAGACCTTCTTCACCGACGCTCGCATTTCCGCCGACTGCCTGTTCGGCGGCGAAGGCAATGGCTGGTCGATGGCGATGAAGACGCTGGAATATGAGCGGGGTGCCAAGGTCAAGCCGGTCGGCGGCTATTTCGTCAAGGAACTGGACGTGATGGAAATTGTCGAACTGGCGAAAAACTCGGTTCGCAATGGCAAGCCTTTGCTCGACGATCCGGTGATGCGCGACAAGATGACTCAATATATGATCGATATTCAGGCGCTCAATCTGAACAATACCCGCCGCCGGATGCCGCAGCTGATGCAGGACCGGCCGATGGGACTGCCGCTGATGAACAAGCTGGCGCGCACCGAACTGATCCGCGAGCTGACCGAATTCTCGCTCGCGTTCCAGGGCAGCAAGGCCGGCTATTATGTCGGCGACGAGAATGCAGTCGACGACGGTTACTGGCATCGCAGCTATCTCAACAGTTTCTCGGCGACCATTGGCGGCGGGACTTCGGAAATCCAGCGTAATATCGTCGCGGAGCATGCGCTCGGCCTCCCCAAAACTCGCTGATCAGAAGGCAATATCATGGATAATCTAGGCACAATCGGAACCACCGAAGAGCAGATCGAACTGATGGACGTGGCGACCAATTTCTGTCGCGACAAAAGCCCGGTCGACAAGGTCCGCGCGCTGATCGACGACGAACTCGGCTATGATCCGGGCATCTGGCGCGAAATCGGCGAGCTTGGCTGGCTGGCGATCGCTATACCGGAAGCCCATGGCGGGGTAGGCCTGTCGATGGCCGAAGTCGTCCCGATTGCCGAACAGATGGGCCGCAATCTGATGAGCAATCCTTTTGGATCGACCACGCTGGCTGCACAGGCCTTGCTCGCCGGTGGAAGCGAAGCCCAGCAGGCGGAATGGCTGCCGAAAATAGCCGAAGGCTCAGCGGCGACGCTCGCCTTGCGGGAAGCCAATGGCGACTGGGACCTGTCGAATATCGATGCCACTGGTGTCGAGAGTGGTGGCACGGTTACACTATCAGGCAAGAAGCAGCTGGTCCTCTGGGCGGATAGCGCGGAACTGATCATCGTCTCGATCAAGATTGACGGCGAAGTGCGCTTTGCCCTGGTCGAACGGTCGGCACTGAGCGACAACGCATTGCGCCGCGAAACGGTCATTGACGAAACCGCGCGCAGCTATGAAATCAATCTGGACGGCGTGACTGTGTCGGCTGATGCGCTTTTCGACGCATCGCGCACCCGCGAGACGCTGGAGAAGATCGAGCTCGCTGCGGGTCTGATCCACGCAGCGGAAATGACCGGCGGGGCGCAGTCGGTGATCGATTATACGCTGGAATATCTCAAGACCCGCAAGCAGTTCGGCAAGATCATCGGCAGCTATCAGGCGCTGAAACACCCTACGGTGAATAATTATGTCGAATATGAAAAAGCGAGGACGCATCTCTATAGCGCGGCCCATAGTTGGGGCGAGCAGGGACGTGGCGAGGTTGCTGTCCGTATGGCAGCAGCGCAATCACACTCGAGCTATTCCACCGCGGCGGATCGTGCGATCCAGTTTCACGGCGGCTTCGGCTTCACCCATGATTGCGACGCCCAGCTGCACCGGCGGAAAGCGATTTTGTCAGGTGCCCTGATCGGTGATGCGGCCTACCAGAGGTCGAAACTGGCCGGATTATTGTTTGACTAGGAATTGCATGAGCAGTGCTCCTGCGGAGGCAGGAGCCCATCTCTTGCCATAGCCTCTATACGCAATTTCAGGAGATGGACCCCGGCCTTCGCCGGGGCACAATCTTAAAGATACAGAAGGAGAAATAAAATGTCTGAAGTACTCACCGATATCCAGGACGGTTTCATCATCGTCACGATCAACCGGCCCGACGCCAAAAATGCGATGACCAAGGCGGCAGCCGAAGGCATTCGCGCGGCGATGGAGCAACTCGACAATGACAACAGCCTCAACGCGGGTATTATCACCGGTGCTGGCGGGACATTCTGTTCCGGTATGGATCTCAAGGGCTTTTTGCGCGGCGAAACACCGTCGGTCAAAGGCTATGGCTTTGGCGGCATCACCGAAAAGGGTCCGGAAAAGCCACTGATCGCTGCGGTTGAAGGCTATGCACTGGCGGGCGGTCTCGAACTGGCTCTGGCCTGCGATCTATGTGTCGCCAACGTCAATGCGAAATTCGGCATCCCTGAAGTGAAGCGCAGCCTCGTGGCTGCTGCTGGCGGCGTGATCAAGTTGCAGCAGATTGTCGGCAAGCGCATCGCCATGGAATGGGCCCTCACCGGTGATTTCTTCACCGCGCAGCGCGCCTATGAAGTCGGT
>JBALUX010000068.1:0-14242 GCA_036963725.1 Parasphingorhabdus sp.
GAATCAGTTCGACAAGCATCGCGCGTCCATGGCGGGGTTGGGGGCCGTCCGTCAATGGCTGATCAGATGGTGGCCGCCGTCGCCCCGTGCGCGCCCTAAGCCGGCACCTGCAGACGCTCCAGTGCAATTTCCCTGGCCGCCTTGTAGCCGGCCTTGCCATTGGCGGCGCGCGGCACCTCGTCGACCAGGATGAAAGCGCGAGGGGCCTTGTAGGCCGCGAGTTTAGAACGGACATGGTCATTCAGTTCCGCTTCGTCGAAGCTGGCGCCGTCCGCTATGGACAGGACCGCTGTCACCTTCTGGCCAAAGCGGTCGTCGGGCAGGCCAACAACCAGGCAGTCGTAAACACTGTCGTGCGTCTTGAGCGCTTCTTCCACTTCCTCGGGGAAGATTTTCTCGCCGCCGCTGTTGATGCAGGCAGAACCCCGGCCGAGCAGAGTGATCGAGCCATCGGCCTCGACCGTCGCAAAATCACCGGGAATCGAATAGCGCACACCGTCAAAGGTCTTGAACGTTGCGGCGCTTTTTTCCTCGTCCTTGTAATAGCCGAGCGGCACCATCCCGCCGTTGCAGATCAGGCCCATCTCACCGGAGCCGGGCGCGACCGGCTTGCCCTCTTCGGTCAGCACTTTGGTCGTCGGGTTCATCTCGAATTTCGCGGTCTGGTCGATATCGATATTTTCCACCGTCGTGATCGATGTCCCCATGCTGCCCTCGGTCGAACCCATGCTGTCGACGATCGCCATATGCGGCAGATGGCCCAGCAGGCCGCGCTTCACTTCGGTCGACCACATCACGCCGGAGCTGCCCATCATCTGAAGTGATGATAAATCAAAGCTTTGCCCTGCCGTCTTGGCATCTTCCAGAGCCGCCAGCATCGGCTTGGCAAAGACATCGCCGACGATAGTGATGTCGGTGACTTTCTCCTCTTCGGCCAACTGCCACAGCGCTGCCGGATCAAAATGGCTGTTGTCGAACAGCACCACGCAGCCGCCCAGGCTGTGCGGAATCATCGCGCCGATCCACATGCCGGTGCCGTGCATCAGCGGGCAGGCCGGAACCGAACGACCGGTCGCACCGGCAGCGTGGAGTTGCTGGACCAGGGGACCGAAACTGGACGCATCGGTCGGCGGCTCCATCTCGCGCATTTCAAAGCCTTTAGCGAGCAGGGCGCTGGCAAAGCTCTTGTGATCATACATCACGCCCTTGGGCATGCCGGTGGTGCCGCCCGTGTAGAGCATGTAAATATCGTCATTCGACCGTTCTATCGACGGCATCGGCTCGGTGCTCAGCAACGCCTCTTCATAGGCCACCGCACCGTTGAGATGCTCGCCCGAACCATCATCGATTTCGAGGAAGAGTTTGACCTGTTCAAGCTGGTCGCGGATTGCCGCCACGCGCCGAGCAAATTGCGCCTGGAAGACCAGGGCTTCGCTGTCGCTGTTGTTGATGACGTGGGTCAGTTCCGCTTCGAGATAGCGGTAATTGACATTAACCGGAGTGACGCGCGCCTTGAAGGCGCCGAACTGGGTTTCCAGATATTCTGCCGAATTATAGGAATAGATCGAGAGTTTCGCGCCGGGCTCGAGACCGTGGTCGGTCAGCACTTGCGCGACACGGGCCGCGCGGTTTTCATATTGGGCCCAGCTATAGCGCTTGTCGCCGTCGACGATTGCGGGCTTGCCGGGAATTGCTTGGGCAATATTTTCCCAGATATCGGCCATTTGCCAGCTCATGCGATTCTCTCCTTATTTTTCTTGAGAGAATAGCCAGATTGCAGCCATACGCAACCAGATGACGGCGTCCCGCTTCCATTGAAGCGATCTATGGTTGCGGGCGTGCGGCGAGCTCGGCGAGAATGGCTTCGCTATGTTCACCCAGTGCCGGACTGGGACCGCATGGTGCCGGCTTGCGGCCGCCAAAACGCGCCGGGGATGTGACATGCTGCACCGGCCCCAAAAGCGGGTGATCGCTCTGTTCGAATATCCCGATGGCCATAGCCTGCTGATTCGCGGGCAGGTCTTCCAGTGACAGACAGGGGGCCGCCGGCACATCATGTTCGGCGAGACCGGCGACCATCTCGGCGCTGGTCAGGTCCGGCTTTTGCGCAGCGATGATCGAGGCAAGCTCCGCCATATGGACACTGCGGTTGGCCATGCCCTGATATTTTTCTTCGCTCTTCAAATCCGGGCGACCGACGATATCGAATATCGCCGCCCAGTGATCGTCGGTCATCGCGGCATAGGCGATAGCTCCGTCCGTCGATCGAAGCGGAAGCTGGTAATAGTCGGCGAAGGGCGCACCATGGGTGACATCATCTGCCTGCAAGGTGAGATGCATCCCGCCGTCCGGCCAGAGAAAAGCGACGCAGCTTTCCAGCATCGACAGATCGATATGCTGGCCGTTGCCGGATCTTTCGCGGGCAAACAGGGCTGCGGTGATCGCCTGTGCTGCCGTATAGGCGGTGATCTTGTCGCAGATCAGGGTTTTGACATAGGCAAAGCTTTCGGGGTGACCCTGCAGGGTCATGAACCCGGCCATCGCCTGCATCACATGGTCATAGGCCGGGCGACCGGACAGCGGGCCTTCATGACCAAAGCCGGTGATCGCACAATAGACGAGGTCGGGCTTTGCTTGGCGCAAAGCCTCGCTGCCCAGACCGAGCCGGTCCATCACACCCGGGCGGTAATTGTGAATCACGACATCGGCGGAGAGGCAGAGTTGGCGGGCATGGGCAACGCCTTCTGCGGTCTTGAGATCGAGCGTGATCGAGCGCTTGGCCTGATTGCAATTGTGGAACAGGCCGGAAATGCCGCTCTTCTGGCTACCGAGCCAGCGCATCGGGTCGCCGATGCCGGGTGGCTCGACCTTGATCACATCCGCGCCCTGCTGGGCGAACATCATCGTCGCCAGCGAGGCGGTGATCATGGTGGAAAATTCGACGACCTTGATCCCGGCCAGGGGCTGTGTTGCTTCTGTCATGCGATCCTCAATCCCGGCTCCGTCATTGCAGAGCGCGCCCGACCATATGGCGCAACCCAGCCCTCGACAAGCTCAGGATGGATAGGACATCGTCATTCGCCGATATTGGTGGTCAGTCTCTCATAAGCGGTGAGGAAATCTTCCTTGAAGCCCTGCACCACCTGTCCCGCGGTCATCTGTTCGTTCATCAGCCCGACGCCTTGCCCGACCCAATAGGTGGCGAGGTCCTTGGCGCCCTGATTGTCGCCCTGGCTCAGCTTGTCGAGCACCCGCAGCGGCGGTTCGGCGACCAAGGATTGGAGTGGCATCGGCAGCGGTGACGGAGCGTCTTCCGCTTCCCACGCATCGGTCCAGGGCGAACGCAATTGCCGCGACGGCTTGCCGGTGCGCGAGCGCGCCCGCACCGTATCACGTGATGTTGCAGCGAGCATTTTCCCTTTCACGATGGGATTGGTTTCCGCTTCGACCGTGGTCAGCCAGACCGAACCGCACCAGACGCCGCTGGCGCCCATGGCCATGGCGGCGGCCATCTGCGCGCCGGTGGCGATACCGCCGGCTGCGAGCACTGGCGTATCATCGCCGATCTGGGCCAGCGCGTTGCAGACCTCGGGGATCAGCACCATGGTGGATATATCGCCGGTATGTCCGCCGGCTTCGCCGCCAACCGCAATGATGATATCGACACCGGCAGCGACCTGACTCATCGCATGATCTCTCGTCCCGACCAGCGCGGCGACCGGAACTCCATGTCTCTGTCCCATTTCCAGCATAACCTGCGGCGGGATACCCAGGGCATTGGCAATCAGTTTGATCGGGTGGCGGAAAGCGACTTCCAATATCGCTTCTGCGGTGCCGCCGCGCAGATTGTCGGTAAAGGCGACCTGTTCGCGGCGCACCGCTTCGATATCCTCGGCGCTGCGTCCGGCATCGACGCCATGACGCTGCATTATGTCATTGGTAAATTGCTTATGTTCGTCGGGGATCGAGGCCAGCACCGCTTCCGGATCGAGCTGCTCGCCTTTGCCTTCGACCTTGTTCGGGACGATGATGTCGAGACCATAAGGCTTGCCGTCGACATGCGCGTCGATCCAGCTGAGCTCTTCCTCGAGCATTTCCGGCGAGCAATTGACTCCGCCAAACACGCCCATGCCTCCGGCGCGGGAGACCGCGGCAACGACATCACGGCAGTGGGAGAACGCGACCAGCGGAAATTCGATGCCGAGCATGTCGCAGATTTTATTGTTCATTGGAATCTCTCCATTCGTGCTGAGCTTGTCGAAGCATGAGTGCGTGCGGCCTGCCCTTCGACAGGCTCAGGGCGAACGGTCGCTATCATGCCTCGTCGCTTTCTTCATCCGCGACAATCTCCATGACCAGATCATCGGCGGCAATCTGCACGCCCGCCGTCGCCGCAATAGTTTCGACCGTCCCGTCAATCTCGGCCAGTATCTCATGCTGCATTTTCATCGCCTCGAGCACGGCGAGCTTGTCGCCCTTGGCAACCCGCGCGCCGGTTTCGACCAATATCTCGAGCAATAGCCCGTGCATCGGCGCGACCACGGTGCCGCCGCCGCCGGCATCTTCCATGGCACTAAGGCCGGTCAGATCGGTGACGGTCAATGACCGCTTGGGCAACGCCAGATAGAGGGTGCGATGGTCGTCAAAATAGATCGCTTCGACGGTGCGCCCGTCGACCCGCAATTTTGCATGGTCGGCGGTCAGACTGATCAGTTCGACATCGGCTGCCTCTTCGCCAGAACTGACCCGATAGTGGCCGGGTTTGGCGACATGGACATGGATGGTCTGGGCATCCTCGCCATCGGCATATTGCGTCACGGTTTCCAGCGTGCCGGTGTTCGACCAGTCGAGCATTTCCGGATTGACGTTGAGCGCCAGCTTGTGCGCCGCCTGCTGCCGCAGCTTGTGATGGATGACTGCTGCTATCGCATAAGACGAAAAATCATGCGCGCCCAGATCCACGCCCTCTTCGCCGTAATTCTCGGCAATGAAGGCGGTGGTTGCTTCGCCCTTAACAAAGTCGGGGCGGTCGAGCGCATCGATCAGGAAATCGCGGTTGGTCTTGGGACCGAACAGGGCGGTTTCCGAGAGCGCCTTGATCATCCGGCGACGGGCTTCGTCGCGGGTAGCGCCGTGGGTGATGATCTTGGCGACCATCGAATCGTAAAAGGGCGAAACCTCGCCGCCGCTTTCGATGCCGCTGTCGATCCGCGACAGGGTGGAGGGTTTCCACAGATGGACAGGGCCGGTGCTGGGCAGGAAATCATCCGCCGGATCCTCGGCATAGAGCCGCACTTCCATGGCATGGCCGGTGAGCGTGATGTCCTGTTGTTCGAGCCCCAATAAGTCGCCTGCCGCAACTTTGAGCTGCAGCGCCACCAGATCGAGGCCGGTCACTTCCTCGGTCACCGGATGTTCGACCTGCAGGCGGGTGTTCATTTCGAGAAAATAGAAACTGCCCGCCTGGTCGAGCAGAAATTCAACCGTACCGGCGCCGATATAATCGACCGCTTTTGCAGCCTCCACCGCAGCCGCGCCCATTTGTTCGCGCAGTTCCGGCGTCATGACGGGGCACGGCGCTTCCTCGATCACCTTCTGGTGGCGGCGCTGGACCGAACAGTCGCGCTCGCCGAGATGGATGGTGTTGCCGTGGCTGTCGGCGAAGACCTGGATCTCGACATGACGCGGCTTGATGATCGCCTTTTCCAGAATCAGTTCGCCATTGCCGAAAGCGTTCTCCGCTTCGGACCGCGCCAGCTTGATCGCATTGGGCACGTCTTTTAGATCATGGACCAGACGCATGCCGCGCCCGCCGCCGCCCGCTGCGGCTTTGACCATCAATGGCACGCCGATCTTGCCGGCTTCGCTGACCAGCACATCATCCGCCTGATCGTCGCCCTGATAGCCGGGCACGCAGGGTACGTCGGCGGCGATCATCGCGCGTTTCGATCGCGCCTTGTCGCCCATTATATCGATCGCCTTTTCCGGCGGTCCGACAAAGATGATATTCGCGTCGGCGCAGGCCTTGGAAAAGGCCGCATTTTCCGAGAGAAAGCCATAGCCGGGGTGAATCGCATCCGCGCCGGTGTCCTTTGCCGCCTGGATGATGTTGTCGACCAGAAGATAGGATTCATTAACCGGTGCCGGACCAATGCGCACCGCATCGTCCGCCATTTTGACATGAGGTGCATCTGCATCGGCGTCGGAATAGACAGCGACGGTGCGGATGCCCTGCGCCTTGGCTGTGCGCATCACCCGGCAGGCAATTTCACCGCGGTTGGCGACCAGGAGTGTGTTGATTCGGGTCATTCTATTTTCCTTCACCCCGTTCGTGCTGAGCTTGTCGAAGCATGGCTTCACGCCAGCTGTCCTTCGACAAGCTCAGGACGAACGGAAGAATTTGCAAATATCTGCTCATTAAGGTTTCACCACCCAATTGGGCTTGCGCTTCTCGAAGAAGCTGGCGACGCCTTCCTTGGCTTCGTCGCTGACCATGCGATCGGCAAAATTCTCGGCCGCCAGACGGATCACTTCGTCGCGTGGCTGGTCGGCAATCTGCCCAAGCAGTTCTTTGGTCGCGGCCACCGCACCCGGCGCTGCACCCAGCACCTGTTTGCGCAGCTGCATTTCGATCGCCTCAAGGCCCGGCACATCATCGGCAATGAAATCTGCAAAACCTAGCTTGTGGGCTTCCGCTCCGTCAAAACGCGCAGCGGTCAGCATCAACCGGCGGCCGGTGGCATAGCCGAGCTTTTGAATCACAAAGGGCGAAATCTGCGCCGGCGACACGCCAATGGCAGTCTCGGTCATTGCAAAGCGTGCGCCGCTTTCGCAGATCACCACATCGGCGCAGCAGGACAGACCAAAGCCGCCCGCCATCGCTGCGCCCTCGATCAGCACGATCACAACCTGTGGAGCGGTGTTCACCAGGTCAAAAATCTCCGCCGCGCCGCTCGACATCTTGATGATCGCCGCGCGGTCGCCGCTTTGCTGGAAATTCTCTTTGAAATTCTTGAGATCCGCTCCGGCACAAAATACGCCGCCACGTCCCCGCAGGGTGATCCCGCGCACCGCCCGATCATCGCGAACGCTTTTCAGGACATTGCCCAGTTCCGCTACCAATGCGTCGCTCAGCGCGTTGCGATTTTCCGGCTGGTTGAACCAGATGGTCAGCCAGCCGTTCTGCAGTTCAAGTTGCAGGGTTTCGGTTACAGGAAGGTCGGTCATATCCGCGCCACCCCGAAGGCATTGGGATGCAGCGTCCGGTTCTGCGCCTCGAAGATAGTCTCCAGCGCAAAACCCAGTACCTTGCGGCTGTCGCGCGGGTCGATCACGCCATTGTCGAGTACCCGGCCGGAGGTGAAGAAGGCGCTTTCCTGTGCTTCGAAAATATCCTTGATCCGCTGTTCCTGCTTGGCAATCGCTTCTTCGTCGGGTTCAACGCCTTTGCGCTTGGCCTGGACCCGGGCGACATGGCTCATTGTATTGGCCGCCGAAGCACCAGCCATGACCCCAGTTTTTGCGTTCGGCCAGCTGAACAGGAAATCGGGCTCAAAGGCGGTGCCGCTCATCCCGTAATTGCCCGCGCCAAAGCTTGCGCCGATGTATAGCGCCAGCTTCGGCACCCGGACGTTGGATACCGCCTGGATCATCTTGCTGCCCAGCTTGATCATGCCCTTATGCTCGGACTCGGTGCCGACGATATAGCCGGTGGTGTTGTTGAGGAAGATGATCGGCAGCTTGGACTGGTCGCACAGCTGGAAGAAATGCGTGGCCTTGGCCGCCGCTTCGGGATCGAACGGGCCGTTGTTGCCAATCAGGCCGACCGCATGGCCCATGATGCTCGCCTGCATGCAGACAGTGCCGGGGCCATAGCGTGGTTTGAATTCCTCGAAGTCCGAGCCGTCAACAATCCGCGCCGCGACTTCGCGGACATCATAGGGGATGGTATAATCTGTCGGCACTACACCGGCGATCTCGCCGATATCGTATATCGGTTCTTCATAGTCATTGCGGCGGATCGGCGTGGTATTCTTGTTCCAGTCGAGCCGTCCCATGGTTTCGCGCGCAATCGCAATGCCGTGGGCATCATCATCGGCGAGATATTCGACACTGCCCGTCTTCGAAGCATGCATTTCGGTACCACCAAGTTCGCGGTCATCGGCCACTTCACCGGTAGCCGCATGGACGAGCGCAGCGCCGCCAAGCGCAGCCATGCCATTGTCGCGAACGCCGATGACATAGTCGGACATGCCCGGCATATAGGCGCCGCCTGCGGTTGAAGGACCGTGCAGGACGACCATCGTCGGGATACCCGCTGCGCTCAGCCATGCGAGATTGCGGAACAGCATGCCGCCGTGCGCCCAGAGCTCGACCTTATATTCCATCAGGTTTGCACCGGCGCTTTCGACCAGATGGATGAACGGCAGTTTGAGATCCTGCGCTATTTTCTGCGCGCCCTTGCTGGCATCCCAGCCGCCGGTCGTTGCTGCGCCCGCCCGGATGCCGCTGTCATCGACCCAGATCATGCAGCGCACGCCTTTGACGAAACCGATACCCAATATCACGCTGCCGCCAGGAATACTGGTGTCTGGATTGCTGTCCTCGACCAGATAATTGGCCATATTGTAAAGCTGCAGCCACGGCATGCCGGGATCGAGCAACCGCTTCAATCGCTCGTGCGGGGTCAGCTGGCCGCGCTTTTCAAAAGTCGGCCGCCGCTTTTCCGAAGCTTCCACTGCGCGTTTTTCCAAGGATCGTAGATGATCGATCAGCGTCAGCATATCTTTGCGGTTCTGCGCAAAGCTCTCCGAACCGGTGACGATCTTGGATTTGAACTGGGGCATTGGTGCAGCGCCTCTTTCCGATTTTACCGAGCGTACCATTCGCTATTTGACACAACGAGTCCGCAATGGCTATTTGAATAGCATTCGGTATTTTCGAGTCAAGCTCAATAGAGGACAGATTTTGGCGACTAAGGCAGTCAATCCGGAAACCCAGCGGAGCAAGCTGGAGCGCAAGGAACGGGCGATTCTCGATGCCGCCCGCGCCGTTTTTGTCGAACATGGTTTCGATGGTGCGCGGGTATCCGAAATAGCGCGCCGGGCGCAGATCGGCGAAGGCACGATCTACAGCTATTATGAATCGAAAGCCGAGCTGATGCTCGCGGTGTTGCAGCAATTCTGGGACGGGCTGACCCGGGAAGCCGAAGCGGTCATGGCGTCAGTCGCCGCAGACGGCTTTTTCGACCGTTTGCGGGCGCTGGCGCAATATCATCTGAATATCCTGATCGTGAACGCCGACTTCATCAATCTCAGCTTCGCGCTCCGGCGCAACAACAGCGAAGTCAGCGTCTCACGCGATCATCTGCGCCAATATGTCGCGGTATTCGACCGGCTGTTCCTGCGCGGGCAGGATCGTGGGGAATTGAGACAGGATGCGGTTCTGTGGCAGGCGCGCGACATATTTTACGGCAGTCTGGAATATAGCGGACGATCGATCGAAATGACTCTGGATGCGGGTCATAACGTGCGGGAACAGGAACCGGTTGTGGAGCAGATGGTGGCACTGTTCCGGTCGCATTACGGGGTCGTCGATGGTACCAGCGATGCTGACAGTTCGACTTTCGACCAGCTATCGCAAAAGCTCGACCGGCTTTCCGACAAGATCGATACGCTTTCAAAACGACTTTCGTAGCAGGCAAAAAAAGAGCCCCCGAGGGAGCTCTTTCTTATATCATTCTGGTCAGACTTAAGCTGCCTGGTAGAAGCTCTCGCCCTTGTCGGCTTTCTCGCGGAAACTCATCGGCGGTTTGAACCGTTCGCCATATTTCTGCGCCAGATTGTCGGCAATCCGGACGAAATTGTCGACGCCCATCGTGTCGATATGGCTCATCGGACCGCCGGTCCATGGCGCAAAGCCCCAGCCGAAGATCGCGCCGAGGTCGGCGGATTGCGGATCGGAGACGACGCCTTCGTCGAAACATTGCGCGGTGGCGATCAGCTGGATGAACATCAAACGCTGTTTGACCTCTTCCACATCCGGCTGCTTTTCGGCCAGCGGGAAATGGTCGGCAAGGCCGGGCCACAATTTCTTCGAACCGTCGTCCGCATATTCGTAGAAACCGCCGCCAAAACGCCGACCACGACGGTCGATCTTCTTGACCATGATCTCCATCAGATCTTCGGTGCCGCTCGGAACATAGGCGTCGCCCATTTCTTCCTTGGTCGAGGTCATGATATCATAGCCCAGTTGCAACGTTGTTTCGTCGACAACAGCGAGAGGACCAATCGGCATGCCCATGGCGATCGCGGCATTTTCGATCAATGCCGGTTTCACGCCTTCTGCGACCATAAGCATCGCTTCATTGGCATAAGGCGGGAACACGCGGTTGGTGTAGAAGCCGCGGACATCCTTGACGACAATCGGAACCTTGCGGATCTTTGCGTTATAATCGAGCGCAACGGCCAGAGCCTTGTCACCGGTTTCGGCGCCAGGGATAATTTCCAATAGCGGCATTTTCTCGACCGGCGAGAAGAAGTGCATGCCGATAAACTGGTCAGGACGCTCGCTGTTCTTTGCCAGACCGGTGATCGGCAGTGTTGAAGTGTTGGAAGCGAAGATGACATCCTTGCCGATAACCGCTTCGGTTTTCTTGATCACATCGGCTTTGACATCGGGCCGTTCGAACACAGCCTCGATGATCAGGTCGACATCTTTCAGATCGTCATAATTGTCGGTCGGGGTGATCCGCGCCATGAAGGCATCTGCTTTTTCCTGCGTCATCTTGCCGCGCTTCACGCCTTTGTCGACGATCTTCTGGCTGTAATCGATGGCCTTTTGCGCCTCTTCCATATTGCGGTCGAGGACGATGACATTCATGCCGCCCTTGGCCGTTACATGGGTGATGCCGGAGCCCATCAGGCCCGCACCGAGAACACCGACAGTCTTAAGATCGGAAGGTGGAACGCCCTTTGGACGTGCCGCGCCTTTTTCCGCTGCCTGCTTGTTGATGAACAGGGTGCGGATCATATTCTTGGCCTGTGGCCCGCTCAAAAGCTTGGTGAAATATTTGCTTTCCACCCGCAGCGCGGTGTCCATTGGCAACATCGAACCTTCGTAGAGGCAGGACAGGATCGCCTTGACCGCTTCGAAATTGCCCTTGCTCTGTTTCAGCGCGATTGCCGAAGAGCCGAGATAGAGCGGAACAGCGCGGGGATCCATAGATCCGGCGCCGCCGGGGAATTTATAGCCCTTCTTGTCCCATGGCGCAGAGGCCTTGGGATTGGCTTTGACCCATGCTTTTGCCTTGGCAACAACTTCATCCGCCGGGGCAACTTCATCAACAATTTTCTGCGCAAGTGCAGCCTGTGGATTCATCGGCTGGCCGGTCATGATTGCCATGCCTGCTGCCTGAAGTCCCGCGAGGCGTGGCAGACGCTGTGTGCCACCGCCGCCGGGCAGCAGGCCAACCTGCACTTCCGGCAGGCCGAGCTGGATTTTCGGATGGTCGGCACAAACGCGATAATGGCAAGCCAGTGCCAGCTCGAGACCGCCGCCGAGCGCGAGTCCGTTCAGCGCACAGGCTACCGGCTTGGCGTGAGCCGTGCCCTTGAGCAGGTCCTTCGCGCTGTTGCCGCCGGTTTCCATGCGGCGCAACATGCCGTTCAGCTCCCAGGCGCTTTCAAACGCTTCGGCCATGCTCTCGGCTTTAGAAGCGCCGAGCATGTTGAGATCGGCTCCGGCCAGGAATCCGGACTTCTTGCCGGATGTAATCACCGCGCCCTTGATTTCGTCCTTGCTGATCAATTCCTCAACGAAGGTTTTGAAATCGGTGATCAGTGCTTCGTTCCAGACGTTCATCGACTGGCCTGGCAAATCGATGGTGACAAGAGCGATGCCGTCGCTGTCGATATCGACTGTGAATGTTTCGTAGGTCATATTCTTTCCTTTCATGTTCTCCTGCGAAGGCAGGAGTCCATCTCCGAATTTGGTGCCTGGCACGAACGGGAGATGGGCCCCTGCCTGCGCAGGGGCACTGCAATCCGTGTTCCTAGTTCACCCGTTCGATGATCGTGGCGATACCCATGCCGCCGCCGATGCAAAGCGTCGCGAGAGCGGTGGATTTGCCGGAGCGTTCGAGCTCGTCAAGCGCCGTGCCGAGGATCATCGCGCCGGTCGCGCCGAGCGGATGGCCCATGGCAATCGCGCCGCCGTTGACGTTCATCACGCTGTGATCAACGTTCATCGCATCCATGAAGCGCAGAACCACAGCCGCAAAAGCCTCGTTCAATTCCCACAGATCGATGTCATTTGCTGTCATTCCGGCGCGTTCCAGTGCCTTCTTCGCGGCAAATTCCGGGCCGGTCAGCATGATCGTCGGTTCGGAGCCGATGGCGGCCATCGATACGATCCGTGCCCGCGGCTTCAGACCGAATTTGTCGGCAGCGCCTGCATTGCCGACCAGTACCGCTGCGGAACCATCGACGATGCCGGAGCTGTTGCCCGCATGGTGGACGTGGTTGATCTTCTCGATCTCGGGATGTTTGAGGATCGCGACATCGTCGAAGCCGGGCATCTGTTCGCCCATCATCTTGAATGCGGGGCCAAGCGCGCCGAGCGACTGCATATCGGTTTCGGGGCGCATCAGTTCGTCCCGATCGAGCACGACTTCGCCAATCACGTCGCGGATTGGCAGGATCGATTTGGCGAAACGCTTTTCGTCCCACGCCTTGGCAGCGCGCTTCTGGCTTTCGACGGCATAGGCGTCGACATCATCGCGGCTGTAGCCATATTTGGTGGCGATCAGATCGGCGGAAATGCCCTGCGGCACGAAATATTCCTGAAAGACGAGAGTCGGGTCGGCCATGCCGCCGAGACCGTCGCTGCCCATCGGGATGCGCGACATGGACTCGATGCCGCCGCCGATGGCCAGATCGGTTTCGCCGGAGCAGACCTTGCCCGCAGCGATGTTCACCGCTTCAAGGCCGGAACCGCAGAAACGGTTGACCTGAATCGCCGATGTCGTGTCGGCATAGCCGGCCTTGAGCGCTGCCATGCGGCTGATGACCGCGCCTTGCTCGCCGACGGGAGAGACGCAGCCAAAGGCGATGTCCTCGACTTCGTGGCCCTCTAGCTCGTTGCGGTCGTTGATCGATGCCAGCACCTGTGCGGACAGATCGAGAGCGGTGATTTCATGCAGGGCGCCATCATTGCGGCCCTTGCCGCGCGGCGATCGCACTGCGTCATAGATAAAGGCTTCGGTCATTTGGGGTTCCTCTCGCTGGAAGAATTGGAAGGATGTTGCGCAATGCTAATGGTGCAGTGCAGCACAGTCAAGCAGTTTACGTAAACGTCAACCAGAGTCAGGAGGCGACTCGCCCCCTGACCGGTTCTATTCCGCTATAAACTATTCGAGGATCGATTGATATTTCTGGCTGAAAACGTCGCGGCCGACGATGTAGCGCATGATCTCGCTCGATCCGGCATAAATGCGGCTCATGCGGGCGTCGGTGAAGATCCGGCTGATTTCATATTCTTTCATATAGCCGGCGCCGCCGTGTAGCTGGAGGCCGAGATCGGCCATTTCCCACTCGATTTCGCTGCCCAGCATCTTGCCCTTGGCAGCGATATTGGCGTTGAGCCCGCCCTGGTTGTGGATATCGACGCAATGGTCGACATAGACCTGCAACATGTCAATTTTTGCGTCCATTTCGGCCATTTTGAACTGGGTATTCTGCATATCCGACAATTTCTTGCCAAAAACATTCCGATCCATGACAAATTCGCGCGTAACGTCAAAAGCGCGCCGTGCGGATGCGGCATAGCCGACCATCGCGATCAGCCGTTCTTCGGCCAGCCCTTCCATCAGATGGATGAAGCCCTTGCCGGGTGTGCCCAGCGTATTTTCTTTCGGGATCTTCACGTCGTTAAAGAACAGCTCGGCTGTGTCCTGCGCATGCAGGCCGATTTTCTCCAGATTCTGGCCGCGCTCGAAGCCCTCCATGCCGCGTTCGACGATCAGCAGGACCATCGCATGCTTGTCATCGATACCGTCGATCTTGGCCGCGACAATCACGACGTCGGCATTGATGCCATTGGAGATATAGGTTTTCGACCCGTTGAGCACCCAATGGTCGCCCATGTCCTTGGCCGTGCTTTTCATGCCGGAAAGATCGCTGCCGGCTCCGGATTCGGTCATCGCAACGGCCAGAATGGTTTCGCCGCTGACGCATTTCGGCAG
>JBALUX010000069.1:0-14159 GCA_036963725.1 Parasphingorhabdus sp.
GTGGTAGCCATTTTCTTGGTTCCTTTGGTCGTTTTGTTCAATGTGGTTTTGGCGGCTGGTTTCGCAGCGACTTTACGCTTCGCTGCGGCCTTCTTTGCTGCCGGCTTGGTTGCTGCGGTTTTTTTGACAGCAGGCTTGGCTGCTGTTGCCGGTTTAGCAGCGGGAGCCACCGGCTTTTTGGTATCTGTCACTACCGGAGCTTGTTCAGCTGCGGCTTTCGCGACGGGCGCGGTTTGTGCAGCCGGTTTGTCGGAAATATTGGTCGCGGAGGCGGCTGCAGCATAAGCCGCATCAGCAGAGAGCGAGGCGGTTACTTTTCCTGCCGGGGCAGTGGATGTTTCATTCTTCGTGTCAGCCATCGGTTATCTCACTTCTATGTTGCAGTGCACAAATAGGGTATCAGGCTACCGATGTCAAGAAAAATGGTGCAGTGCACAATAAGACGGTTTATGATGTGCAAGCTTATGGAATGTAGGGCCTTTATAAAACTCCATACTTTCTCACATCGATAATTCTCTGTCGTTTGTCATACGTGCTATGGTGCATCGCACCAGATTTCGGTGTTTCCCTGCTGCATCTGTTGTAACAGGTGTTCAATGATGATCGAAAGTCTCCCATGTCTATATTGAAATCTATCGCCACCGCTGTTCCCGATCACCGGATAACCCAGGCTGAAGTGTTGGCGGTGCTGGCAAAAGCGCGGGGCGCGGCGCTTCCGGTCCGGCTGGAACAGATACTCGGCAATAGCGGGATCGATCAGCGCTATCTTGCTTGCGAGGCGGATTATTATCTCGAGCCGCGCAGCTGGACCGGGCGGGCGGCTATCTATGATCAAGTCGGTACGCGGCTGGCGCACAAGGCGGCCGGGGATGCGCTGGACAAGGCGGGGCTTGTGGCGCCCGACATTGACGCGATTGTTCTGATCTCGACCACGGGCATGATGACGCCCTCGATCCCCAGCCGGATGATCGAGGCGATGGGCTTCGATCCGTCGACGCAGACGATCCCGGTGTTCGGCTATGGCTGTGCCGGCAGCGTGCTCGGGTTGCGGCTGGCCAATGATCTGGCAGATGCGGCTGGCGGGCAGAATGTTCTGATGATCTCGCTGGAATTGTGCAGCCTGTCTTATGACTATAGCCAGTTCGACAAGAAGAACATGATCGCCACCGCGCTGTTTGCCGATGGCTGTGCTGCCGCGGTGCTCAGCGGCAAGGCGGCGCAGGCCGGTGCGCCCAGCTTCCGCGCCTTCGAACAAAAGACATGGCCCGACACCCGCGACATGATGGGGTGGGACATCGGCACGACCGGCTTCGATCTGGTGCTGGCCCGGGATATTCCCACTTTCGTGACCAGGGATTTCGCGCCCTTTTGTGATGCGTTTCTGGAAGCGCAGGAGCTGGAAATGTTCGATCTCGCCGAACCCGCATGCCATCCTGGCGGGGGCAGGGTGGTGGAAGCTTTGGAAGCATATTTCGCGCCGGCGATTGACGGTATTCCGGCAACCCGAGAAGTTCTGCGTCAGCATGGCAATATGTCCTCGCCGACGGTGCTGTTCGTGCTCGAGCAGTTGCTGGCAGAAAAGCCCGACAAACCGATATTACTCACCGCGCTCGGTCCCGGTTTTACCGCAGCGCTTGCCATCCTCGATCCGCAGGGTACAGCATGAACGATCAACAACTCGGTGCCATTTTCACGGCCAGTCCGACTCTGGTGACATGGGTGCTGGTCTATATCGTGGTCCAGCGGCTGGGCGAACTGGTTCACGCCAACCGCAACACCAAACGGTTGCTCGGCGAAGGCGGGCAAGAACATGGTGCGGACCATTATCATTATTTCATCTTTCTCCACAGCGCCTGGATTGCGATCATCGCGTTACTGGTTGACCCGCTGCATGCGATCCACCCGGTGATGCTGGCGCTATTCGTCTGCACGCAAGTTTTGCGCGTGTGGACATTGGCGAGCATTGGCCGGTGGTGGACGACCAGGATTATCTCTGCGCCGCATTTTGACCGGGTCAAACGCGGGCCGTATAAATATATCAGCCATCCCAATTATCTTGTGGTCATACTCGAGATCGCGATCGTGCCGCTTATGCTCGGCCTGCCGTGGGTGGCTCTGGTCTTCTCTATCCTCAACGCGATACTGCTGCGCCACCGGATCGGGGTCGAGAACCAGGTGCTCGGCGAGCGCGGCTAGGCCAAAGTTCGTCAAACTTCGGGCCAAGAACGGGTTTTGCCCGGACTTCAGACAATGTTTGAACTGGCACTGCCAAAGTGAAAAATAATCGCGCCGGGATGGATTGAACTTTACAAACTTTACAGTGTTAAGAAAACTGAAAATCTGCCGCCTATGGCTGGTGCCGTTGGATATGGGGCAGGCAAAAAACAGGCTGTTCAAAATGTCAAAGAACCAGTGTGGAGTTTATAAAAACCCGGCGATGTAGGAAAGCGATTTGCTATCGCTTCGAGATAAAGCTGGCCAGCCAGCCGTGTTGAGCTTGTAGATTTATCGCTTATAAGAGTCACAAGCCTCGGGGAGTCACTGCGTGTCTATTTTTGCCAAGATCATGATCACGCTGGTTGCCATACTTCATCTCTATATCGCCTGGTTCGGGATATTCGCCTGGCAGGCGCAGGGGCCGGCAACCTTTCCAGACCTCCCCGCCAGCCTGTTCGAACCGACAACCGCCATGGCCGCCAATCAGGGTGTGTATAATCTCTGCATCGCGGCCGGCATGATATGGTCGCTGTTCATCCGTGATGCGGAATGGCAGCGCAAGGTTGGGAGTGGCTTCCTGCTGTTCGTCGCCGCAGCGGGCATTTTCGGTGCCTGGCGCGTGTCGCCGGATATCGCGCTGGTACAGGCGGGACCAGCAGTGATCGGGCTGCTGCTGATCTGGCTGCCGGTGGGACGGAAGCGGCGCGGCTGAAGCGCGAAGCTCCGCGTCGTCATCCTGAACTCGTTTCAGGACCCCTCCAGATCGCGCGCTGTCGTTGGAGGTCCTGAAACGAGTTCAGGATGACGAGTGGTTCCGCATAGGAACTCTCTGGCCGAGAGATTTCCTCGACAGTGCCGTCAGCCCGAGAACAATAGCCGCCGCTGCCACGGCCGCGATCACCAGCGTCATCGCGGAACCCATATTGGCCACGGCGATGCCGAAAAAACCCCAGGACACAGCGATGGCATAGGGCCATGATTGAAGGCGAAGGACATTATAGCCGGCGAAGCCGGTCGCTAAAATCAGCGCAACTACGGCTGCCGTAAATTCACCGACAAAACCATATCCCGCAAGCAGCAGTCCGATGGATAGGAACGAGGCAACAGACAGCCAGCCCGCATAAAGCGCGAGAGGCCATTTGGCGATCCAGGCAGGCAATGCATTCTCCGAGCGGTATAATGCCACCAGCGCGGCGGTCAGCATGATCCATATCAGGATGGTCGCCCAGATCGGCGAAACCAGCGCGACGGGCAGCCAGATCGTGCCGACTGCCAGAGATATCGCCAATGCAATGCGACCCTTGTCCCATTCCGCGCCCTGCCTGAACTTGAAGGCGCCAAAAAATGCATGGGCTACCAGCCACAAGTAGATCGGACCCCAGATGCTGAAGGCCCATCCGACTGGCTGGACCGGCGGATTGTTCTGGGGGATCGGATATCTGTCCGGATCAATCCCGCCAAATTCCGGCGACAGGAAAGGCGCAATGGCAAAAGCCAGTGCTACGATGAGGACGATGATGGCTTTCATAAATATTCTTTCCCGATGTTCGCTGGGCAGACCCTAGGATGGCAAGCCGGTTGTTGCAGTACGTGTTTGGGGACAGGTAGGCTTGATGCATCACCGCCAGTCATCATCATGGTAGAACAGGGCAGGACAGCATTGGTTGCAATTTTGCCGATTCAGTCAGGCTTGCTCAAAGGGCTGCGCCCCCGGCTTGCCCGCTCGACATCAGGCTATTTTGCGCAAAACCGGTGTCGCCGGCTTGCTCACGCTCTTTCCGCTACGCTTCATTTTGTAGAGCGCGCTGTCAGCAGCCTTGAGCAATTGCTCGGTGCCGGTCCCGTCCAGCGCTTGCACGGCAATGCCGACGCTGGCTGATGGTGTCAGGACATGGCCGTCGATTTCGGCCGGCGCGGCAAAGCCGGAAAGATAGGCGGTTGCTCGCTCTAGCGCTTTCTCATGGCCGGTGACATCGGGCATCAGGATCAAGAATTCATCACCGCCGAGACGTCCGACGATTTCTTCCGCAGCACAGCTTTCGTTTAGCCGGTTGGCAACCTCGACGAGCAGATGATCGCCGACGTCATGGCCGAGATTGTCATTCACTTGCTTGAAGCGATTGAGATCGATCAGGGCAACGGCAAAGCCGCTGCCGTCACTGGCGAAAGATTGTTCGGCCAGATGCAGATGATTCATCATCGCCCGGCGATTGGCCAGCCCGGTCAGCGGGTCGCTATGCGCCTGTTTCCATATCGTATGCCGCATGATCAGACCGGAAATGATCTGGTTATAGCTGTCGATGATGAACCGGATCATCAGCAGCGCGATCGTGATCATGCTCCATCCCATGATCACATCATCAAAGCCGCCGACCAGGATCATTGCCACAGCCGATGGTATCACGCCGACAAACAGAACGGTGACCGCTGCCTTTTTGATGCAGGCCAGGCAATGAGCGATGCAGGTTGAACCGAATACCAGCGACATCGGGATGAACATCTGGTTGGCGAACATATCGGTCGTAATTATGAACACCGACCAGATGCTGAGAAACGAAACGATGCCGACCGAGAGGACGGAGAGATTTCTGAGTATCTTTTGCGAGTGAACGAGAGAATCCGGATCTTTCGGATAGCGCATCCACATGACCATCCGTCCGACGCAGCCGACCGCGAGCAGTCCCATCCAGCCATAATAGATTGGCTCAACCCCTTCGTGGGCCGACAGCACCATCACCGCGACCAGATTGAAAATGGCGACCAGATAGATCATCGGCACATGGGTCATCGCCCGGTGCAATTGCATTTCCTCAACCGAGGGTCGGATCGCTTCGGGAATTTTTGGCGACCGCCATGGAGTTTGCCAGGATGTCTGCCAGTTTGTTTCTGATAGCGGCTCTAGATCCATGTCGTCAGGCCATCCTGCAGTAGCGGGTTGAGTTAATGATGTCCTGACTAGGCGGCTGCCGTAAAAATAGGGTTAACAAATGTTTTCACGCTAGATGCAAATCCACGGGAATCGGGCTGTTCGCGGCGGATTTGTCCGCAGCCTTCAAGCGGCATATATTGGTGAGCATATTCCCGGCGAAAGCCGTAGCATCGCCGGGAATATGGTCTGTCGCCAACGTATAGGCGCTAGAATTTGGCGCTGGCCTGCACGCCATAGAAGCGCGGTTCTGCCGGGATGAAGGTCGGAATGCCGAAGGCACCGCCGGTATTGCCGGCATCGAGCAGGTAGTTTTTATTGGTCAGGTTGCGGGCAAAGCCGGCAATCTCGAACTGGTCATCGGCGAAGGAGACGCCAGCGCGCAGATTGACGAGCGTGACAGCGGCCTGGCTGGCCAGCAGTGAATTCGGCGCCTCGAAATAGACCCGGCTGCGGTAAGTGACGCTGGGCGTTGCGAAGAAGCGGGTGCTGTCATTGATCGGATAGTCGATGGTGAAGCCGCCCGCCGCCTGAACTTCCGGCTGGAGCCGAAAGCGCGCCCCGGCCAGATTGCCGTTGCCCGGCTCGTCATCGATACCTCCGTCAATATAGCCGATATTGGCGAACAGGCTGAGCCAGTCGGCGGCACGGACATTGACCTCGGCCTCGACCCCGAAATTGGTCGCGCTACCGGCACTGAGCGTGGTCGTGGTGCCCGGTCTGGCCGGATCGTTGACGGTGACCTGGAAATTGTCATAGGTCTGGTAATAGACGCCGAGCGAACCGGATATCGGGCCCGATGCACCCTTCAGGCCGACCTCGTAATTCCACACGGTTTCTGCGGCGATGTCGCTGAAATCGCCGACTGGTCCGGTGGGTGTGGCGGTTGCGCCGGCGTTTACCGTTGCAGAACGACGCCCTTTCGAAACCGTGGCAAAGCCGTTGATATCATCGGAGAAGCGGTAGAGGATATTGAAACGCGGCAATATCGCGGAGAAACTGTCCTCGGTGCGGAAGGTTTGGCCGTCGGTGTCGGTGATCGCGAAGGGCGGCGCGCCGGTGAAGACAGAGCCTGGCGCGGTGGCGCGATAGCCGGAGCGGCGCTTCTCGATCAGCACGCGGACGCCCGCGGTCAGCTCGACGCTGGGGGTCGGTATCCACGTGCCGTCGGCGAAGACCGAATAGCTGTCATTCTTGCCGAGATTTTCGAACACCGCCTGATAGGGGATGGTGTCGACGGCACCGCCGGTCAGGTCGCGGATCGCGTCTCCGGCCGGCACGCCATTGTCATCGACACAGGCCACGCCGGCGACGACGGCGTTAGCCAGACACTGGAAATAGGTCACTTCGTCGGTCGAGAAAGGCACCCGCTGGTTGCTGTCCTCGCGGAAGAAATTCCAGCCGAAGCTGCCGCGAAAGGTGCTGCCATTATTATAGGTGAAGCGGGTTTCATGGCTGCCCTGTTCGCCGTTGGCATCCTCGGCAAATTCCAGGAAATAGGCGGCGGAGCCATCGGCGTCGAACACCTCGTTGGAATTGAACTTGCGGAAACCGTTGACCATGGTGAGGTTCCACTCGTCGGCAAAATCCCAGCTCATCGTCAGATTGGCGTCATAGACATCGCGGGTCAGACCGAGCTTGTCATCACCCAGTACTGCTGCCGAGAAAGGCGAGCCTCGCAGATCGGCAGCCCCGAACGGATCGGCCGGTCCGGCGCTGGTCGGCAGCGTGCCGGAGATAAACGGCGTGCCGGAGTTGCGCTGGCGATCATAGGTCAGGACCAGATCGGCAGTGAAATCGCTGCTCGGCGAGAAGCGGAGCGAGGCGCGGGCGCCCAGCTGGTCCTGGGCATAGAGATCCTCCTGGTCGGGCGCGAGATTGGTGACATAGCCGTCGCGCTTCTTGTAGGCGCCGGCGACCCGCACGGCGAGTATATCGGACCCGGCGTTGAGATGGCCGCTCAGCGTATAGGCGTCGAAATTGCCATAGCTGGCGGTCACTTCCCCGGACAGGCCGGGCTCGGGCTTGTTCGAGATGATGCTGATCGCGCCGACCGCAGAGGCGGTGCCGAACAGGGTCGCCTGCGGCCCCTTGATCACCTCGATCCGGTCGATGTCGTAGAGATCCTGATAGGAGCCGCGCGAACGGGAGATATCGACGCCATTATAGTAAAGCGTGACGCGGGCGGCCTGCTGCGCCGAGCCGCTGTCCGAGGTGATGCCGCGGATGACGACGCCCGGATTATTGGCGCTCTGCTCCTGGATATTGAGGCCGGGGACATAGTTGGACAGTTCATCGAGATCGGAGACGCCCAGCTCTTTGAGCCGCTCGCCGCTGTTTGCGGAAATGGTGATCGGCACATCGGTCGATTTCTGCTCGAATTTCTGGGCGGTGACGATGATGACGTCGCCGTCCGACTCTTCTACCAAATCATCGGTATCGGACTGGGCGACGGCCGGGGTCCCTCCGGCGATAAACAGCGCGGCGGCGAGGGCGATCAGAGAGGGACGGGACAGGGCGTCGGGTGAATATTTTGTCATGGAAGCTTTCAGCCTTTTTATGTGCGACACGGGAACGGATGGTGCAGTGCAGCAAAGCTGTGACAGGTTGACGGTCAGTAGATGACGTTTTGAAGAATTTTGCGCGACACCATTGTGACAAGGGGGTGGTGGGGGGATGGATCGTCATCCTGAATTTATTTCAGGACCTCCCACGTCAGCGCGTAACCTCTGGGGGTCCTGAAATAAATTCAGGATGACGAAGGATATGGATCACCGCCCCGCCATCCGCACCCGTAGGCAACCTTTCCCCGGCTGCCGCGTTGATTGTCCGAACCTAAAAAAGGACATGAATATGGGTAACCTGAATTTTCCGGAAGAAACATTTGTCGTCATCGCCACAGGCAGGGAGGCCAAGACCTTCTATGTCAGGAGCGGATCGCTCGAGCATGACGGCGACTGGACGCCTGGCGATCTCGCCGATCAGGGCCCTGCCGGCAAATCACCGTCCGAGCAGTCGCCGCGCGAAAGCATGGAGGCGACCTTCTCGAAAATCATCGCGGAAAAACTATACGATCTCGCGCACAAGGGTGCCTATGAGCGGTTGATTCTGGTCGCCGATCCGGACTCTCTGGGCGAAATCCGGCCGCTGCTGCATCAGGAAGTTAGTGACAAAATCGTGCTGGAACAGGCCAAGACGCTGATCAATAGTCCGGTTGCGGATATCGAGAAGTCGCTGGCGCAATAAGTTGTGAGGTCGTTAACCTGACCAATTACCCGTCATCCTGAACTTGTTTCAGGACCCCCTAAAGATCGCGCGCTGCCGCCCGAGGTCCTGAAATAAATTCAGGATGACGAGGGAAGGGTGGCGCGCGCACTTGTCACCATAATATCCGATATTGGATCCCGGCACCGGCCCCAAGGGCCGCCGCTCCCCACAGAAAATTTGCGCCAAGACCAAATTAGGGTTATCACCCTAAAAAACGAGTCGTGCAAAATCTCTGGAGGGGGAAGACTATGGCAACGGTAATGGAAGCAACAAAGGCCGCGATCGAACCGATCGACGTTTCGCTGGCAGAACTTTATACGGAGGACCGCTGGCAGGAGCCGTTCCGCAAATTGCGCGCCGAAGCGCCGATCCAATATGTGCCGGATTCCAAATTCGGGCCCTATTGGTCGGTCTCCACCTACAAGCCGATCGTCAATGTCGAGGCGCTGCCAAAGATTTTCTCGTCATCCTATGAATATGGCGGCATTTCGATTGCCTTCTATACCGACCGCCTGCTGCCGGACGAATTTCGCCAGCCGCAGTTTATCGCCATGGACCCGCCGCAACATACTGCGCAGCGGCGGACGATCGCGCCCGCTTTCGGGCCGAGCGAAGTCAAGGCGATGCAGGACGAAGTGCGGCAGCGCACCGGCGAAGTGCTGGACTCGCTGCCGGTCGGCGAGGCCTTTGACTGGGTCGAGCGACTGTCGATCGAACTGACCACCGGGATGCTGGCCAAATTGTTCGACTTCCCCTGGGAAGCGCGCGACAAGCTGACGCTCTGGTCGAACAAGCTGGGCGATGTCGAGCTGATCCACGAAAAAGACGGCATCGCGCGGCGCAACGAATATGCCATGGACATGGCCGCTGCCTTCACCAAATTGTGGGAGCGCAAGGCGGGTGAAGCGCCGGCCAAGGACCTGATCTCGGTGATGATGCAGTCGGAATCGATGAGCGAGATGAAGCCCGAGGAATTTATCGGCAATCTGATCCTGCTGATCGTCGGCGGCAATGACACCACCCGCAACTCGATGAGCGCTTATGCTTATGGCCTCAGCCAGTTTCCCGAAGAGCGGGCCAAGCTGGAGGCTGATCCGTCGCTGATCCCCAATGCGGTGGCCGAGCTGCTGCGCTGGCAGACGCCGCTGGCGCATATGCGGCGGACGGTGATGGAAGATACCGAACTGGACGGCGTGGCGATGAAGAAGGGCGACAAGGTCGTACTCTGGTATCTCTCCGCCAATCGCGACGAGAGCGTTTTCGAGGATGGTGACAGCATCCGCGTCGACCGCGACAATGCCCGGCGGCATCTGTCCTTCGGCTACGGTATTCACCGCTGCGTCGGGGCGAGAGTGGCCGAATTGCAGCTGCATGTGCTGCTCGAGGAAATGGCGAAGCGGCGGCTGCGGGTCAATGTGCTCGAGGAACCGGAGCGGGTGCCTGCCTGTTTCGTCCACGGTTACAAAAAAATGATGGTCAAGCTGGAGCGCTACTGATTTGAAAACCCGCGACCGCATCGTGCTCGAGGCGCGGCGGCTCTACAACCAGCGCGGCTATGGCAATGTGTCGAGCGCGGCGCTGGCCGAGCATCTCGGCATGGCCGAGGGCAATCTCTGGTATCATTTCAAGACCCGGCGGGCGATCCTGTCGGCGATCAGCGAGGGCTTTGCGGTCGACATTGAAAAGCGGCTTTCGCGGTTGCCGGCGGCTGGCGCGGATATCGTCGATGAATATCGCGATCTGCTGCAGGCTTTGATCTGGGAGTTCCAGGAATATCGTTTCCTCTACCGCGACCAGGGTGATTATGGCGGTCATGACGAGATCGTCCGGCGCGGCGCCCGCGGCTGGATCGAGCGGACGCAGCAGCAATTTCATGTCTATTTACAGGCCTTTGTCGCGGCCGGACTGCTCGACTGGCAGGAGGACCGGCTGGCCGACCTGGCGATCAACGCCACCATCATCCTGCGCTACGGCCTCGACCATTATCGCGAGATGGGCGCCTCGATCGAGCAGGGCGGCGGCGCGGTGCGCAGCAGCTTGCTCCGCCATCTCACCCTGTTCGAGCATAAGCTGCTTCCCGAAGCGGTGGACCGGCTGAAATGGTCGATCGAGCGGATCGAGGTGGGCGAGGGGCAGGTTGCGGCTGTTGGGTAGGGAGGTAGTGGTTAAGGTGTCGTCATCCTGAACTTGGTTCAGGACCCCGTGAGATTGCGCGCCGACGCCCGAGGTCCTGAAACAAGTTCAGGATGACGAAGGTAAGGGTGACAGTTCCGGCCATTTCATAGCTGCGGCGTTGATCCAGAAGACAAGGCGTCGCTATATTTGCTTGTCATCTATAGTTGACGTCTAATCATTTGTCATCTAAGGTTTACACAATGATAGTCCGGCAGACTGCCGAGTTTTCCTATTGGCTGAAACAGCTGAAAGACCATGAAGCGCGAGCGCGGATCATCATGCGGATTAACCGGTTCAAACAGGGCAATCTGGGAGACGTCAAAGCCGTGGGTGAGGGCGTTCGGGAGGCGCGGATCGTTTGCGGCCCCGGATATCGGCTCTATTTTATCGAGCGGGGGACGGAAGTGCTCATCCTGCTGTGCGGCGGTTCGAAAAAGACCCAGCAGCGAGATATCGCAATGGCGAAACAATTGAACAGGGAAATTTGAATAGAGCCACATGGCTGCGCCTCACAGCGGGGCAATCTATTGGAAGGTGTATGTAAATGACGACCACCATCACCGAATTCGACGCTGCCGAATATCTCGACAGCCCGGAATTGATCGCGACCTATTTGAAGGTCGCCTTTGAAGAAAATGACGCCGCGCTGATCCGCACCGCGCTGAACGACGTCGCGCGCGCCAAAGGCATGGCTTCGGTGGCAGCGGAGAGCCAGATCACGCGGCAGGCGCTTTACAAAGCGCTGGGCCCGAATGGCAATATGACGCTGGAGACGTTGCTGGGCGTGTTGCGGGCAATGGGGGTGCGGTTGTCGGTTAGTGGGTGACTGTTGGCGATAAATATGCTGTCACCTTTATCCCGTCTCCTATGCCCCCTTCCAAAGATTGTGACCTGATGTACCCCACGCCCGATAAACAGGAACGCCGCGCCGATTTTATTGTCCACGGCATAGGATTGATTTTCATCCTGGCGGCCGGTCTGGCCCTGCTCTTGCAGGCTGCTGCCGGCCACGGTCTGGCTGTGGTTGCGGCGGTCGCAACCTATGTGGCCTGCGTGGCATTTTCTCACGTCATGTCCATGTTCTACCATTTGTCGCCTTTTCATGACCGGCGGCTGATGCTGCGCCGGATAGACCATGCGGCGATCTATCTGACTATCGCGGGAACTTTTACGCCGATTTTTGTCCTCGCGGGCAGGGAGTTCAGCCTCTTCCTGCTGACGACTGTCTGGGCGCTGGCCATTCCCGCGATGCTTTACAAGATATTCGGCAAGAACCTGGATTCGCGCTGGTCGCTGGCTTCCTATCTCGGCCTGGGATGGATGGGCATTATCGGTGTGCCCGAGATGATGGAACAATTACCGCCATTGTCATTATGGGCGATGTTGGCGGGTGGCGCCTTTTATTCGCTCGGCACGATCTTCTATGCCCGCAAGGGGCGGCCCTTTCGCTATTCCATCTGGCATAGTTTCGTGATGATGGGCGGGGCGAGTTTCTTTGTCGCTATTTGGGTGGCTTTGGTGACGGGTTAGAGCAACATCCCCACCACAAGCTCCCCGCGCCGTCATCCCAACACCGTCATCCTGAACTAGTTTCAGGACCCCGTGAGATCGCGCGCCGACGCCTGAGGTCCTGAAACGAGTTCAGGATGACGAAGGTAAGGGGGACAGTTTCGGCCATTTCGTAGTTGCCGCGCTGATCCGCACCGCGCTGAACGATGTCGCGCGCGCCACGGGCATGACGACAGTGGCAGCGGAGAGCAAGATCACGCGGCAGGCGCTCTACAAAGCGCTGGGTCCGAATGGCAATATGACCCTGGAGACCTTGCTGGCGGTGCTGCGGGCGATGGGGGTGCGTTTGTCGGTTAGTGGGTGATCTTTGTGTATTGAGTAAACTGTCACCGTAATTCCAACCTTGATCCAGGGTCCTGCCTGACATAGTAACTGTGTGGACGAATGAGAGAATTGAACTCGCCCATAAAGCCGAGTGATGCTGTCAATGACGGGGCATTAATCAAGTGCGAATGCACAATGGTTCGCAATGAGGGGATGAAAAATTAATAGATATTGGAAAAGAACGGCAGTCATAGCGCTGACACTGACCGCGCCAGCTCATGCGCAGAGTGATATGATGAGTGCGAATGGTGATTGGCGAGGCTCCCTGCTTGATGGTACGGGTGCGATTATCGCGACCAACACATATGGTGAGCCCACCTTTATCGCGAGCAATGAGATAGTCGGCAAGCAATTTGTACCTACTGAAATTACTGGCGAGCGGCTTGCTGCTGAGTTCAAACGACTTTGTTTAGACACAGAATTCAGTGACGAAAAGCTGGATCAAGCTGTCGTTGGTTCGAGCTTGGAGTGGGAAGTGAGGAATCTAACGCTTGCCGGTTTAAAAGAAGATTGGGGTTCATATAACGCCCATATTTGGTCGGCACCATCTGCGCGCGTACAGGTATGGAACGAGCGGCTTGATGCATTGAAAAATTTCCGGACGGTTAGTCGTTGGCGTGGTGGTATGACAGTGAGCAATTTCAATACCAAGCGCGTTCTCAATCCATCATGCAATATCACAATGATGACGACGAATTTCCGCAGTCCCGATGCATTTCTGGTGCAGCTTGAAGAATATTTAAGAAAGCCCCCAAAAAAGGTTGTTACCAAAGAGAAGTGGGCGGACGGCCACTGGCTAATAGACAATTCTGACGGCACCAAAACTCGTGTTGGTTATTCCATGACGGATCTTACCAAGCCGGAACAGCTATTGCATGTCAGTATCGCGCTCATCGAATCCAAAAAGAAAAGAAGATAATATGATTTTCCACAAGAAACTAAAATGCTTCGGGCTAATTCTACCATTCGCGATGTGTCTGACCTCCTGTGCCGCGGGAGTTAAGGGAACGCCCGGCATGAAGCTATACAGCGGCGGGCAGATTGATGAAGCGATACCGTTGTTGAAAGCTGAAGTTGCCGCAGGTGAAGTATCTGCTCGTTATTCTCTGGGTCTCGCTTATCGAGACGGTCAAGGAGTTGAGCAAGACAAGCGAAAATCTGAAATTTTGTTGACGGGCGCGGCTATTGGCGGTGATCCGCGTGCTGTTGCTGCGATACGAGAATTACTGCGAACAACCCCCCGGTGCGAAAAGGACACCCAGTTGCACAACCTTTGGGGAAGTGTCAGCGTAATGTATCGCAATCTAATTACCGGTGTGGTTGAATTACATAATGCTCCGTCAGCAACTTTGCGGAGCATGGCGACGATATATAACGAACCGTGCGAAGGGGCTCCCGTGCAAGAAGAGGCTTCCAAAAGTCTTCTGTCCCTTTCAGGAGGGCCTCGGCATATGTGGATATACGTGCCGCGTTGAACAATGTTGATATCTGGTGGCGGCAGTGAGGGGGATTGTCCATTTTTATCCCCTATCTGTTTATGGAGTGGTCGCTCCCGGGGGTGCGACTGAATACAGCTTGCATGACCCAATCCCCGGTCTCAACCTCTTGACCCCCGCCCGAATCCCGTCTAAGGGCCGCGCTTCCGCTTCTTCGGGCTCCGCTCGACGCCGCAGAAAACTTA
>JBALUX010000070.1:0-13962 GCA_036963725.1 Parasphingorhabdus sp.
CACCAGACTGATCGCATAATTGGCGCTGTCGCCGAAGAAATCGAGCGCATCGGCCTGCAAAGCGCGGGAGTCCGCTGCAGCGCCTGCGGCAAATTCGAAGATGAACATCGCTGCATTGACGATAAGCGCGATCCACAGAGCCACCCTCCAGCGCGGATCATTCAGCGAGGCCTGATCCTCCGTTCCGCTTCCACAACAATTTCCGGCCATCATATTTCCTTGGACAATTCGCGATTCGTCCCTAGCTATGCACCCTGTAGTAACTATAGGGTCAAGCGATGAAAATAGGAGAGCTGGCAAAGGCGACGGATACGAAGGTGGAGACCATTCGCTATTATGAAGCGGAGGGACTGCTGCCACAGCCGGCCAGAACGCAGGCCAATTATCGCGATTATGAACTATCCCATCTGGAACGGCTGATGTTCATACGGCGGTCGCGGGACCTGGGTTTCACGCTGAAGTCGGTCCGCGAACTGCTGACACTGGCAGATGACAATGACGACCCCTGCGATGCAGTTGATGAAGTGGCATCAGCGCATCTTCTCGCCGTCGAACAGAAGATAGCCGATCTGACCGCGCTGCGCGACGAATTGTCGACCATGTTGCAATGTTCCGGCGACGGCACGGTCGGCGACTGCCGGATCATTTCTTCGCTGGCTTTGCGAAGCTTGCCGACGACCGTCGAGCGATAACACAGAAGCGGGAATGTTGTTTTGATAGCGAACGCTATCTAGCCAACGCTTCTTCCGTTTGATGTGGCCACTGGTTCACCATAGCATCCGAGCTACAGGATTTTCTCGATGAAATCTGAATGGAATTGCGACATGACGCCCGCCAGTTCACTGTCGCCATTTGCGGTCAGCCGGACGCTGTCGTCGTCCATTTCAATCAGCTCTTTGCTGACCATCAGATCCAGATATCGGCGGGTTACAGATGTGCCGCTGGAGATATAATCCGAAATATCTGCTTCGCTCAACGGGGCGCCATCAGCAGCGTGCAATGCCAGCAGGATATCGAGGCAGGGCGCAGCAGGGATTCCCAGATTGTCGAAAAAATGCTCGGATATCTGCCGCCGGGTTCTGGCGACGATCAGGACGAAGCGGTCCAGCCTTGCTTTGGACAGATCGTTCAAGAGATTTCAACGGCTGTATTGGGTGAAGATGCTACTATCAAATCCATATCTACATTCTTTTTTTTGGCTCCATTCCCTCAAGGATGGAAAATCAATCCGGCGTTCGCCTCATTCCAATCCGGCAATATAGCATCGCGTCGACAACACAATGACCTGCCGTGTAAAGGATTGTAACTTCAGTTTTCGTAGCCAAGGGGCCTCCAGGAAAAGCCCGTCCTTATGACTATACCCCGAGTGCCGCAGCCGCCTCTCTGATCCGCTTCGCCTCCGCTCCGTCATTCTTGAACGCCTTCAGGCCGCGGTCCAGTGCCTGTTTGGCCTGCACGGTCTGGCCCAGTTGCATGCGGCTGCGGATCAGCATGATCCAGCCATTGGCATCTTTCGGATTGGCCTGCAGCCGCTTGTCGAGGCCGTCGACCATATTGGCGATCATCGCTTCCTGCTGGCCGGGGGGCAGCGCGGCGGCTTCTTTCATCTGCTCGCGGCTGGGTCCGGGGATTGCCGCCGTGGCGACCGCAGGGCCGTCGGTGGTGATGCCGCCGGTTGGCGCGGCGGGTGCGGCCTTGGCTAGACGGGCAGTGACATCAATGCCCTCATTTTCGGCAACCTGGCCGATCACCCGGCGGATATCGGCGGCGTAAGGCGCGTCGGCGGGCGTGTCTTCGAGCAGCGCGAACCAGTCATTGATCGCACCTTTATGATCACCGGCCATGTCTTTTTCTACCGCGAGGAAATAGCGCGCGCGCGGATCTGTCGGGTCATATTTCAGGGCATTGCGGAAAGCGGCCGTGGCGTCGGCCGGCACTTGCTGTCCGTCGCTCGTCATCACCAGAGCCTCGCCGAGCATCGACCAATATTCGGGATTGTCCGGGTCGAGCGTGGTGGCGCGCTTCATCGCGGTGGCTGATTCCGCAAATTTCCCGGTTTCGAAATAGCTCCACCCCAGCATCCGCCAGCTTTCCGCGTCATCCGGATTTTCCTGCAGCTTTTTTTCCAGGCCGTTGATGACCTCGTCGACGCTGGGTGCCGCTTCGGCTTCGGTGCCGGCGACAGTCGTGCTGGTGCCGGTCTCGTCATTCATGCTGCGATAGACCTGCACCGCAACCGCTCCCAGCGCCAGCAAAGCCGCTATAATCAGTGCGATACGGCTGATATTCATCGATGGAGCTGATTTCGCCATGGTCTATCCTCAAGCTATTTCATGTGATCATATTCCCGCGCAGAGATACGGAGCCGTTACCTGCCTGACAAGCGCCGAGATTGCTGTGATATTTTGCACTGGCAATGAAGAGGCTTTTTGGTAAGATACTGCCAAAGTTCAATCTTTTGGGTCGCGCTACAGCCGAATAATAAGCTGAACCAGATCGCTTTGACGTATGAGGGTGCGTTGGTCGGGGGAAGCAAGAGGGGGAAGCAAGCGCGTGTCGGACAAGTTTCGAGTAGTCATTATCGGGTCCGGACCAGCGGGCATGAGCGCGGCTGGGCGCGCTGCACAGCTGAAGCTAAAGCACGTGTTGCTGGAAAAAACCGATCATCTTTCCGATACCATCTTCAAATATCAAAAGGGCAAGCATGTCATGGCGACGCCGAGCCAGCTGGTGCTGCGCTCGGACATGGAATTTGACGCCGGCAAGCGCGAGACGATTCTCGGCACATGGGACGAGCAAACTGCCGCCCATGGCGTCAACGTCATGTACAATGCCGAACCGGTGAAGATCGAGGGCGACGAAGGCAATTTTACCATCACACTGAAAAACGGCGACACGGTGCTGGCCGAAACGATCGTGATGGCGATCGGGACGCAGGGCAATCCCAATCTGATGCGCTGCCCCGGCGGCGATAACAAGCTGGTGCAATATCAGCTCGACGATCCTGGCGAATATTATGACGAGCATATCACGGTGATCGGGTCGGGCGATGCCGGGATCGAGAACGCGCTCGGTCTTGCCGCCGACGCGGCGCAGAACAACGTCGTCACCATTCTCAACCGCTCGGCGGAATTTGCGCGGGCGAAAAAAGCCAATGTGAAGCTGCTGATGGAAGCGGGCGAGCAGGGCAAGGTCAATATCCGCAACGAGACGACGCCGGCCGAGGTCAAGGATGGCGAGCTGGTTCTGGAAACCCGCGATGGTCAGGAAACCATCAAATGCGACCGGATCATAGCGCGGATGGGCAGCGCGCCGCCGCGCAAATTCGTCGAACAATGCGGGATCGAATTTACCAGCGAGGACCGCGAGGCCTATCCCAAGCTGTCGCCGGCGTTCGAAAGCACCAAGAAGGGCATATATGTCATCGGCGCGCTCGCCGGTTATCCATTGATCAAGCACTGTATGAACCAGGGCTATGACGTTACCGAGTTTATCAACGGCAACACAGAACTGAAGCCCGCCGATGAACCGATACTTGAAGCAAAATTCAGCGGCTTGCCCCGAGGCCGGTCGGTTGAAGAATGGCTGGAATTTTTCCGTTCCAATATCACCATTCTCAACGAGCTTTCACCGCTGCAGATGCGCGAATTCATGCTCGACAGTGAACCGCAGAGCTACAGCCGCGGCGAGACGATTTTCGAGAGAAGCGATCCGGGAAGCTCGCTGTTCGCCATTGCCCAGGGCTCGGTCGCGGTGGAAATCAACCCGACGGATCCCTCGATCACCGTCCCGATCGAACAGGGTTCGATATTCGGCGAAGTCGGTCTGATCTCGGGCCGGCGGCGCGGCGCGACGATCAAGGCATCTGACGATGTGATCGTCGTCGAAATTCCGCGGACCGCAGCGCTGAAGCTGCAAGCGTCGGTTCCCGCTGCAAAGCGCGCTATCACCCGGATTTCCACGGAACGGCAATTGCTGCAGATGTTCGGTTCGGGCCTGACCAAGGAGGATATTGCCGAAGTCGTCGAGTCCAGCGAGATTATCAATATCCGCGCTGGCGAAACGATTATCGAGGAAGGCGCCGAGGGCAATGATATTTACGTGATTCGCGTCGGCTCAATGGTTGTCCAGAAACAGATTGGCGGCAAACCGGTATTTCTGTCCTATCTCCCGGCCGGTTCCTATGTCGGCGAAATGACGCTGATTGCCGGCGGCTTTCGCACCGCGACGGTCAAGGCGGCGATCAAGTCGGAAGTTATCAAGATCAGCGGCGACGCATTCAAGAAAGTGCTCGACGCCCATCCCGACCTGATGCGCAAGGCGAAGAAGGACATGGCCGCGCGGCAGGATATCAACGCCTTTGTCGAAGCGAAAAAGGACAGTTTCTCCGGCATTGTCGACATGTATTCGGGGATTGCCAATTTCCTCGTCGACAATGGGATTGGCGAAGCCACCGACGTGTTGCTGATCGATGAAAATCTGTGCGTCGGTTGCGACAATTGCGAGAAAGCCTGCGCTGACAGCCACGAAGGCCTGTCGCGGCTCGATCGCGAGGCGGGAAAAACCTACGCCCATCTCCACATACCGACCAGCTGCCGCCACTGCGAGCATCCGCATTGCATGTCCGATTGCCCGCCCGACGCGATTCACCGTGGTCCCGATGGCGAGGTGTTCATCGACGACAGTTGCATCGGCTGCGGCAATTGCCAGCGCTATTGCCCTTATGGCGTGATCCGGATGGACAAGGTGCCGCCGAAGAAGCCGAGCCTGCTCAACTGGCTGTTCTTCGGCGCCGGTCCGGGCCCCGGCGAGCCCGACAAGAAATGGACCGCAGAGCATAGCGATCCGTCGGTTGAAAAACCCAAGAAGGCGATCAAATGCGACATGTGCGCCGGGATCAAGGGCGGACCCGCCTGCGTGCGCGCCTGTCCGACCGGGGCGGCTATCCGCGTGGCACCGGAAGAATTTCTCACCGTCTCCAAGCTGGAAGGGGAAGAGGTGTGAACTGTTTGTTTTTGCAACATCCCGTTCGTCCTGAGCTTGTCGAAGGACAGATGGCAAGACGCGGTGCTTCGACAAGCTCAGCACGAACGGGAGAACTGGCCACCAAACCTGCAGCCAAGGGGAGCACCCTATAATGGCCAGCAACGCCATCCCCGCCCCGTCCGGTCGCAAGAAAGTCGCGATGCACGACGGCTTCCTCAGGCATGCCGGTTTCCGCTGGCTGAAAATTTCCTCGGCGATCATGCTGATATGCATCGTCAGCTATCTGTTTATCGACGTGTCACCGCGTCACAATGGCGGCAGCTGGTACGGCTATACTTTGGGGACGATCGGCGCGCTGCTGATCCTCTGGCTGACCATGCTGGGGGTACGCAAGCGTGCGATGACGCCGGGCCAGTGGTCGCTCAAGGCATGGACCTCCGCCCATATCTATCTCGGTCTCAGCCTGATCGTGATCGGCACGCTGCACACCGGTTTCCAGCTCGGCTGGAATATCCATACCGCCGCCTATGTGTTCATGATGATCGTGATCATTTCCGGCATTGTCGGCATCTATTTCTACGTGACCATCCCGAAGGCGCTGTCCGACAATCGTGACGAGATGACCGAGACCGAGATGCTCGAAAATCTCCGCTCGCTCGACCGGCAGCTGCACGAAGCGGCCCAGCCGTTATCTGCCGAACACGCGACTCTGGTGCTGCAGTCGCTGGAACAGGATCCGTTTGGCGGGGGCTTCTTCCGCCGCATTTCCGGAAAATATCCCGATTGTGCCACCCGGCAGGCGCAGGCGGACCTGCGCCGCGAGCGTGCCTATCAGCCAAAAATGGGCACAGACGATCCGCTCGACAAGGTTGAAGCTCTGCTCGAAAAAAAGGAATCCACGCTGGGCCGCGTGCGTCGCCATTTGAAGCTCAAGGCGATGCTGCAGGTCTGGCTGTTCGTCCATGTCCCGATGACTTTCGCGCTGATCGCCTCGCTGACCGCGCATATCATCAGCGTTTTTTTCTACTGGTAGGATGGAGAGCCTAGCATGACTTTCATTGTTCGCCAGATCACGACCACTGCCGCCGGCCGTGAGATTACCCGGTCCAAACCCTTTGCGACGGATGAAATCGGCGTCGGTCGCAGTACCGAGAACGCAATCCATCTGCCCGATCTCGCGGTCAATCCGAATCATGCCGTCATCCGCAGGCGCGATGATGGCCAGATCATCGTGGAAAGCACGTCCGGCCAGAATTTCACCCTCGACGGGAAGCAACGGATATCTGTCACCATTGATCCGTCCGCCGGCGCGGAAATCGGTTTCGGCGGCCATGTCATTATCGTCAGCGAGGAGGGCGATGATATTGTCCTGACCGTAAAGCGGGTCGAGGCCTTGTCCGATTCTGCCGAAGCGCGCAGTGAAACGTCTCTCTACACGCTCAAGGGCCTGCTTCCCGGCAAAAGGGTAAGCGCCTGGGGTTTCATCGCTCTGGTGCTCGCCGCTTTCCTTGTCTGGCCAATCTACACCTGGGCGACCTGGCGCGGAGTCGAGGAGCGGCCCGACCAGTTCCACGCCGACACCATGTGGTCGGCCGGCGCGCTGAGCAGCGCCCATCACGGGCTGGAGCAGGATTGCCAGGCCTGTCATGTCGATGCCTTTGTCACGGTGCAGGACAAGACCTGTCTCACCTGTCACGAGGATGACGCGCACGACCATGCCGCCAAGCCGCGGCTGCTGACCGCACGCGGCGAGCCGGAAGGTTTCGGCAAGATCGGCGCCGCTTTCGCCTCTGCCTTCAACAAACCGCCGGGCAGGTGTGTCGAATGTCACAGCGAGCATGAAGGCGCCGGTGCTATGGAACCGACTGCGCAAAAATTCTGCGCGGATTGCCACAACGGGATGGATTCACGGTTGACCGATACAAAACTGGAAAATGCGTCGGACTTCGGCATTGAACATCCCCAATTCCGGCCGGCCGTGCTGGTCAGTCCGGGCGGCAAGAATCCGCCGCGCAAGCGTGTCTCGCTCGATGACAAGCCGACCGAGAATAACGGGCTCAAATTCCCCCATGATGTGCATCTGTCGAAAACCGGCGGTGTCGCCCAAATGGGGCGCCGACTGGCGGCAGATTATGACTTTGGTCCCTCGCTCGTCTGCAAGGATTGCCATACGCCGGATCCGAAAGGCGTGCGCTTCGAACCGGTCGACATGAAGGAAGACTGCAGCATGTGCCACAGCCTCGCCTTTGACGAGATCGGCGGGACGGTGCGGACCTTGCGGCACGGCGAACCGGCGATGGTCCAGGCCGATCTCAGAGCCTATTATCGTTCCACCGGGCCAACCCGGCCGATCAATCTTGGCGGGATGGCGCGCCGTCGTCCGGGCGAAAGCAACGACATCCGCGTCGCCAGCGACTATGCCCGCGCCGTGCAATTCCGGCCGAGCCGCGCCAATATGGCGATCAGCGAAGTCTTCTCGCGCGGCGGTGCCTGTTTCGACTGTCACGGCGTGACCCCGCCGACCGCGCGTGGGCGGGTCGACTATGGCATCAAGCCGGTGACCCAGACCGACCGCTATATGCACAAGGGCTGGTTCAGCCATGACGCGCACAAGGAAGAGACTTGCGAAAGCTGTCATAATGCACCGGCGTCCAAACAGGCCACGGATCTGCTGCTGCCGGGCATCAAGACCTGCCGCGAATGTCATGGCGGCGAATTCCAGCAGGCATCGGATGTGCCGTCGACCTGTGCCATGTGCCATGATTATCATGCCGATGACGGAGCGCCCTGGCTGATCAAGGAACAGCAGAAAGACAAACAGACAAGGCCGGAGAAACAGATTGCCCGGCAATAGGGCAGAGGGAAAAAGGGGAGGGCGTCCATGCTGATGGCGCAGATCACGGATATTCACCTGGGCTTTGACCCGGACAATCCGGCAGAATTCAACCGCAAGCGTCTCGATCAGGCGATCAAGACGATTTGCGCGATGACCCCGCAGCCCGATCTGTTGCTGGCAACCGGCGATCTTGTAGATCGCGGTGATCAGGAAAGCTACCAGCGGCTGCAGAATGCCCTGTCCGTCGTGCCGTTTCCGGTCCACATGTGTCTGGGCAATCACGATTTGCGGGCGCCGTTCCACAAGCAGTTCCCCGACGTTCCGGCCCCCGACGGCTTCGTGCAATATGAAGTGGATACGCCCGAACTCCGCCTGCTGTTTCTCGACACGCTGGAGGAGGGGCGGCACGGCGGCGCTTTTTGCGAAACCCGCGCCGCGTGGTTGTCTGCCAGATTATCGGAGCAACAGGACAAGCCGGTGATCCTGATCCTGCATCATCCACCGGTCGAAAGCGGCATCGAGTGGATGACCACCCACCCCGACGAGCCGTGGGTCACGCGGCTGGCCAATACGGTGGCTGGCCACGATCAGGTCAAGGGCATGATCACCGGCCATTTGCACCGCAATATTTCCACATGGTGGGGCGACATCAGCCTGGCAATTTGCGCCTCGACCGCGCCGCAGGTGGCGCTCGACCTGAACCCGATCGATCCCGAACATCCCGATGGCCGCAACATGATCGTTGCCGACCCGCCGGCCATTGCCCTGCATTACTGGAACGGCCGCCAGCTGATCAGTCATTTCGAAAATGCCGAGGAGCATGTCATGCTGGCTCGCTATGACGAAAATCTGCAGCCGCTGGTGCGCGCGCTGCTGGCTGAAAGACCGGAATAGCCATATTTTCCGATGTCGTTCATCGTCAATAAACAGTCGTTCGTCTAAAAAGTGATTTCCAACGCAACCTTTTTTGCGTTTCCGCTTCGCTTTGGCTAGACCGTCCCCAAATGTACCTCAGGTGCTTTTGAGTGTTCCGCGACAGCGGTTCCCTATTTGGAGAAATATACATGCGATTCACGATATCCACCCGTAAGATCTTTCTGGGCGTGTCCAGCGCCGCGCTGATCGGCGCGACCGCGACACCCGCTTTGGCCGACAATCATGGAAAAAAAATGACAACAGCCGAATTGAACAAAATGAGCGCAATGCAATCCGCACCGGCCGCGACAAGCGAGAATAGCATTCTCCAGCCATGGACCGGACCCTATGATGGCGTGCCGCCGTGGGATGAAGTGAAAGTCAGTGATTTTCCCGCCGCATTCCAGGCAACGATGAACAAGATCCAGGCCGATGTGGATGCGATCCGCGATAATCCGGCCCCCGCGACCTTTGAAAATTTCACCGTACCGATGGAACTGGTCGGCAATGAAGCCAATAATCTTTTTGCAATCTGGGGTGTGCACAGCAGCAACCTTTCCAGTGACCAGATCCGCAAAATCCAGGGCGAATGGATGCCCAAGGTCTCGGCTTTCTTCAATCAGCTGACCCTCGATCCGAAACTGCTCGCAAAAACCAAGGCGGTTTACGACAATCGTGAATCCGCCGGACTGGACGCGATGCAAACCCGTCTGGTCGAGCGCAATTACGAGCAGCTGGTCCGCGATGGCGCCCTGCTCGACGGCGCGAAAAAAGAAACGCTGATTGCCTACAACACAGAATTGTCGAAGGCGTTTAACGAATTTTCCAACAAGGTCCTGGCCGATGAAGAGACTTTCATCTTCCTGACCGACGAAGCCGATCTCGCCGGCCTGCCGGACAGTTTTGTCGCTTCGCTCAAGGCAGCAGCCGAAGAGCAGGGCAAGACCGGCTGGGCGCTGAAAAACACCCGCTCGGTGATGCAGCCCTTCCTGCAGAACTCGACCCGTCGCGATCTGCGAGAGAAGGTCTACAACGCCTATATCAACCGCGGTGACAATGGCGATGCCAATGACACCAACGCGACCATCGCCAAGATCCTGAAATTGCGCGCCGACCGTGCCAAGCTGCTGGGCTTCAAGACCCACGCCCATTACCGCATGGCCGATACGATGGCGAAAGAGCCGGAAGCGGCGATGGACCTGATGATGAAAGTCTGGCCCGCTGCGGTTGCCCGCGTCGGTGAAGAAGTCTCCGACATGCAGGAAATCGCTGATGCCGAAGGCGCCGGTATCACCATCGCGCCTTGGGATTACCGTTTCTATGCGGAGAAGGTCCGCAAGGCGAAATATGATCTCGATGCTGCGGAAATCAAACCCTATTTCCAGCTCGATAAGATGATGGACGCCCTGTTCGATGCGGCTGGCAAGCTCTACGGCATGACCTTCACCGAAACCACCGGTACCATTCCGGTCTTCGATCCCGAAGTGCGCACCTTTGAAGTCAAGCGCGGCGACAAGGTCATCGGCGTGCAATATTTCGACAATTATGCGCGCAAGGGCAAGCGTTCCGGCGCGTGGATGACCACCTACAAGGATGCGTACAAGCTGGGTGGCAAGAATAATTACACGATCTCGTCGAATAATAATAATTTCGTCAAGGGCGGCGACGGCGAGCCGACGCTGATCAGCCTCGACGATGCCTCGACCCTGTTCCACGAATTTGGTCATGCGCTGCATTATCTCAACTATGACATCACCTATCCCGGTCTCGCCGGCACGCCGCGCGATTTCGTCGAATATCCGAGCCAGGTGAACGAGAATTGGCTGATGACGCCTTATATACTTTCGACCTACGCGACCCATTACAAGACCGGCGAGCCGATCCCGAAAGAACTGGTCGAGAAAATCCAGGCATCGAAGACCTTCAACGAAGGTTTCTCGACGGTGGAATATCTGTCCTCGGCGATCGTCGACATGAAGCTGCACAATCGTGAGGAAGCGATCACCGACCCCGACAAGTTCGAGCGCGAGACATTGACCGCAATCGGCATGCCGAAAGAGATCGTCATGCGGCACCGCCTGCCACAGTTTAATCACCTCTTCTCGTCGGACGCCTATTCGGCTGGCTATTACAGCTATCTCTGGTCGGAAACGATGGACGCCGACACCTGGGCCGCCTTTGAAGAAGCAGGCAGTCCGTGGGACGCGGAAACCGCAGAACGCTTCCGCTCGATCCTGCTGGCGACCGGCAATGAAACCGACCGCAAGGAAGCCTACCGCAAATTCCGCGGTCGCGATCCGGAGGTTAAATATATCCTCAAGAAGCGTGGTTTTCCTGTACCGGGTGAATGAGGCCGAGGGCGACGCGGCAAAATAGGCCGCTGTTGTCAGGATGAAGTTTGAAGAGGGGAGTGCGGTTGCGCTCCCCTTTTTCATTCGTCCCGCCGCCGCCGCGCGATCAGTTCCTGGATTTGCAGCAACCGTTCCTCGGTCATCGAAAAGCGGAAGGTGAAGACAAACGCCACCAGCATCAGCGGCACGATGGCGGCGGCGCCGATCAAGACCAGCGCGTCGAGTGCTGACTGTTCGACCGATCCCGGCCGCATGCCTTCCTCCAGCCCGACCATGTCGAGCGCAAAGCCGCCGTAAAGTGGCCCGACCGCGCCACCAAGTTTGGTCGTGAACTGCAGTACGGCATAGAAACCGCCCTCTTGCCGTAGCCCGGTTTCGGCTTCGTGCTCGTCGGTCAGGTCGGCGGTCAACGACGCGATGGCCACGATCCGCAATATGAAGAAGCTCATGAAGACCGCGTTCTGGATGACCAGGATCCCGAAGATCACCGGATCACCATTGTCCGGGATCAGGTCGAACCAACGCAGAAAATAGGGCCAGGACAGGTCGAGCAGCATCATCACGACCGCCCATTTGACAATGTCATGCTTCGGCATCCGTCGGCCGGCCGTCTTCAGAAAGACCATCGCAATCGGCACTGCGATCACTACGGACAGGCCGAGCAGCACTCCCATCTCGGTTGCCCCCAGTTCCCAGAAATAGGTCCAGAAAATGACGTTGAGCGCGATGGTGATGCCATAAGACGCGGTCGCGCCCAGATCATAGCCGAGCACATTGCGGAAATTGCGGTTCTGGAATGTGGAGAGAAAATCGCGCCACAATCCGGCAAAACCGGGTGTCGACGGCGCGCGGGCGGGATCGACCCTGGTATGGCCGATAAATTTCCAGGTGCCGGCGATGCACGCCGTCGCGGTGATCCAGACGATCAGCGCTGACAGCCATCCATAGGTCACATAATTGCTGGCAATAAACCGGCCGTCGCCGCCCGCACCCTCGTCGAACAGAAAATAGAGACAGGCCGACGGCAGCAGCAGCGTCGTGAGAAACAGGAAGGCCGTACGCTGTCCCATCAGGGCGCTGCGGTCGTGATAATCCTGGGTGATTTCGGCGACCAGCGTATAATGCGGGATCGAGAAAAAGGTCAGCGCGGTGCGGATCCATAGCGAACAGCCCAGAAGCCAGCCCGCCAGCCATAGCTCGCTATCCAGAACGAAATCGGGCGGCGCAAACAGCGCGATAAAGCCGAGCCCCATCGGCACGGTGCTGAAAATCATGAACGGGTGCCGCCGTCCCCAGCGGCTTTTAAACCGGTCGGACCAGCTGCCGACCATCGGATCGGACACCGCGTCCCAGACCAGACTGAGCGACAGCACGATCCCCGTCGCCGTCCCGCTCAGCCCCAGCACCTGCGTGTAGAACAGCAGCACGAACATGACATAGGCCGCTTCCTTCACCGCATAAACCGCCCCGCCAAGGCCATAGGACAGCCGGTTGGGAAGGGTCAGGTGCAGGGGGGCGGGCTCTTGCTTATTCACATTGATGTCAGCGTCGCACAATAGGGCGTCTGAAGCTATCGAAATTATGATATTATATGCGCGGCATTCAGTCGCCGGTCGCCACCACCCTCTGCGGTACGTTTGACCGCGCGACCGGTCATGAACCCTTTCATCTCGCGCCGAATTTGGTCAGGGACCTGGCGGGGAAACAGTTGCGGGCACCTGGGCGGCTTTCGAGGAAGCAGACAGCCCGCGGGATGCGAAAACCGCAGAGCGTTTTCGCTCGATCCTGCTGGCAACCGACATTGAAGCCGACCGCAAATTCTGCGGTCGCAATCCGGAAGTCAAATATATCCTCAAGAAGCGCGGGCTTCCCGGTACCGGGTGAATGACGCGATTCAGTAACGGAGAGACCTTGTCCACCAGTCAATTCGATTATCCAGCATAAAGAAAGGCGGCCTGCGGGTCGCTTTTCTTTATGCGCAAATCCTGGTTGTTCAAATCGGTCTGCCCGTCCGATAATAATCGACTTGGCCGATCAACTCTGGTTAAGCTGGTGATTGATGACACCGCATGAATTCATATCAAAATGGCGTAGCAGCGAGCTAAAGGAAAGCGCCGCAGCGCAGAGCCATTTCAACGACTTATGTGCATTGCTTGACATAGCCGATCCCGCCACTGCTGATCCCAAAGGCGACTGGTTCACCTTTGAAAAAGGCGCGTCAAAAACTGGTGGCGGAGGCGGATGGGCCGATGTCTGGCGCAAGGGCTGTTTCGGCTGGGAATATAAGGGCAAGCGCAAGGATCTCGACGCTGCCTTCGCACAATTGCAGCAATATGCCATTGCGCTGGAAAACCCGCCTCTGCTGATCGTATCGGACATGGACCGGTTCCGCATCCACACCAACTGGACCAACACGGTGCAGGAAGTGCATGAATTTGCGCTCGACGAACTGGCCGATGCCGCAACCCGTGATCTGCTGAAAAAATGCTTCACCGATCCGGAGGAGCTGAAACCCAGCAAGACCCGGCAGATGCTGACCGAGCTTGCCGCGCGTGAATTTGCCGAACTGGCCCAGCGTCTCCGCGACCGGGGCCATTTGCCGCATGATGTCGCGCATTTCGTCAACCGGCTGGTTTTTTGCATGTTCGCCGAGGATGTCGACCTGCTGCCCGACCACATGTTCACCAAGATGCTCGAAGCCAGCGGCTCGCATCCGGACCGATTTGCCGAAAATGCCAGCCAGCTGTTCCGCGCAATGGCCGAGCCCGGTGGCAGTATTGGCTTTACCAAGATTGATTGGTTCAATGGCGGGCTGTTTGATTCCGACGAGGCGCTACCGCTGCAACAGGCGGATATCGACAATCTGCGGACCGC
>JBALUX010000071.1:0-13850 GCA_036963725.1 Parasphingorhabdus sp.
GCGTTGAGCGAGCCGATCGGCACGATCATCGAAGGCGTTCGCATCGCACTGGAAAATACCGCACCGGAACTGGCTGCCGATATTGTCGATCAGGGAATCGTCCTGACCGGTGGTGGCGCCTTGATCGCCGGTCTCGACGCAGCACTCAGCGATGAAACAGGCCTGCCGGTGACGGTGGCCGAAGATCCGCTCGCCTGTGTCGCCATCGGCACCGGTCGCGCGATGGAAGATCCGATGTTCAGAGGCGTTCTCACAACCGCCTGATTTCGGTCTCGTGATCGAACAACGATAGGAAACGAAAGGATAAACCGATATGGCGCCGCCAAACAATCGGCGTCCAGGATTTTCCAAGCGGGCGCAATATAGCATATTCGCCAGCTATTTACTGGGCATATTGGGAGCGGTCTTGGGACTGCTTCTTTTGCTTGTCTCCTTCATCGATCCCAGAGGTTTTTCAGCCCTTCGCACCATCGGTGCGGAAACCATGGCGCCAGTCAGCAAGACCTTGTCCGAATTTGGCAGTCTGACTGGAAACGCGGGGGATCAAGTTTCTGCCTATTTCAATGCGGCCTCGAAAAATGCCGAGATGCAGCGGGAACTGGAGCAGAACCGGATAGAGATCCTGGAAGCCCGCGCCCTCAGGCAGGAAAACGACCGCCTTAAGCGGCTGTTGAAGCTGAACGAGGAAGTGCCCGATTCAATCGCCATGGCCCGGCTGATCAGCTCGACCGCGTCCAGCTCGCGCCGCATCGCGACGCTGGGTGTCGGCAGCAGCAGCGGTCTCGAGCCCGGTCAGCCCGTCCGCTCGCCGGAAGGCCTGGTCGGTCGCATTTTGGAAACGGGTCCGACGACCGCCCGCGTGCTATTGGTTTCGGACGGCAAGAATGTGACGCCGGTGCAGCGCGCCAGCGACAGCCTTCCCGCCTTTGCCACCGGTCGCGGCGACGGCACCGTGGACATTCAACCGATCAATATCGGCACCAATCCGTTCAAGGGCGGTGATCTGATGATCACGTCCGGTAGCGGCGGCCTTTACAGCCCGGGTATTCCCGTGGCGATCGTCATCCGTAAAACCGATACCGGTGCCATCGGGCGGGTATTGGCCAATCCAGCCAAGGTCAGCCACGCGATTGTCCAACCGATCTTCCAGGCCGAAACGGTCCGCCAGATCGAGGAAAACCCGATGGATGATCTGGAAGAGGAAAACGGCGAATAGTGCCCCGGTCCCGTCAATCCAGGATTGGCCGGCAACCGTCACAGTTGCGGATCAAGGTGATACCGCCGGTGACCGTCGTCCTCGGCTCGATGATCACTGCCCTGCCGATCATCACCGATTATCCGATCCTGCCGCCCATGGGCTTGCTGGTGATATTGGCATGGCGTTTGATCCGTCCGGGTTATTGGGCGGTCTGGGCCGGCTTTCCGCTGGGCCTGATCGATGACATCTTCAGCGGACAGCCAATGGGCAGCGCCGCCTTTCTCTGGTCGGTCATTTTCATCCTGCTCGAGACCGTCGACCGCAAGGCGGTACGCCGCGACTATTGGCAGGATTGGCTTATCGCCTCCATAGCTACGACACTTGTGCTAATATGCGGCATGCTGATCGTCGACTTTCAATCCAATTTGCTGCGCCTGGACCTGCTGCTGCCGCAGATTCTGCTGTCGGTCCTGCTCTATCCGTTTGTCGCCCGGTTGATCGGCGCGATCGACAACTGGCGGGTGGCGTCATGAGACCGGCAAAAACGATCAGCAGCGCCATGCAGGAGCTGACCTTCACCCGAAGGGCGACGGTGATCGGCGGCTTGCAGGTCGGCGTCGGGGTTTTGCTGGCGGCCCGCATGGCCTATATTTCGGTTGCCGAGAACGAGCGCTACAAACTCTTGTCGGAAAGCAACCGGGTCAATCTTACACTTGTCCCGCCCCGGCGCGGCTGGCTGATCGACCGCAACGGCAAACCGATCGCCAATAACAAGACCGATTTTCGAATCGATATCATTCCGGACCGGCTGCGCGACAAGGAAAAGACCGTTGCAACGCTGGCGAATTTGCTGGCTCTCGATGCGGAAGAACTGGAGCGGATCAACAAGGAACTGGAGCAGGCGAGCAGCTTCCAGCCCGTTCAGGTCGCCACCGGACTGGATTCGGAACAATATGCCGCCGTCAGCGTCCGCCTCCCCGACCTGCCCGGCGTGTCACCACGCCAGGGCTTCTCACGCAACTATCCGAGCGGCCCGGCGATCGGCCACCTGGTCGGCTATGTCGGCATTGCCTCGGCTGAAGATTATAAGGAAAACCCCGATCCGATATTGATCACGCCGGGTTACAAGATCGGCAAGGACGGCCTGGAGAAAATGTTCGAGGACCGTTTGCAGGGCAAGCCCGGAGCAAAAAGGGTCGAAGTAACAGCGCGCGGCAAGATTGTCCGCGAACTCAACACCCGTCCGGATGTTCCCGGCAAGCCGCTGCAGCTGACTCTCGACATCGACCTGCAGGAATATGCCGCCCGCCGGCTGGGCCCCGAATCGGGGTCTGTGGTGGTCATCGATTGCCTCACCGGCGATATTTTGACGATGACCTCGATGCCCTCCTTTGATCCGAACAGCTTCTCCGACGGCATCGGTGTTACCGAATATGGCATGCTGCGCGAAGACGATCATGTGCCGCTGCTCGACAAATCGCTGAAAAGCCTGTTCCCGCCGGGATCGACGGTCAAGCCGATGGTCGCCCTGTCCTTTCTGGAAGCCGGGCTCAGCCCCGACGAGACGGTCAATTGCAATGGCGGCCTTCAGGTCGGTAACCGGCGTTTTCGCTGCTGGAAACGCGGCGGTCATGGCCGGGTCGATATGGCCAAGGGCATCTACCAGAGCTGCGACGTCTATTTCTATTATTTCGCCCAGAAGATCGGCATCAACCCGATTGCCCTGATGGCCAACCGCCTCGGCCTGGGGCAAAAATATCCGTTGCCGGTCGCGAGCCAGTTTTACGGCACCGTTCCTGATCCAGCCTGGTTGCGCAAGAAATACAAGCGGGAATGGCAGGCCTATGACACGGTCAACACCACCATCGGTCAGGGCTATATGCTGGTCAATCCGACCCAGCTGGCGGTCATGGCGTCACGGCTTGCGACGGGCAAGAATATAATCCCGCGGCTGATCTTGGAAAAAGAAAGGTCGCCGATCCAGACGCTGAACCTCGACCCGGAACATCTCCTCTACGTGCAAAAGGCGATGAGCGATGTGGTCAACGGACCCGGCACCGCCGGACGGGCCCGGCTACCGGTCGAGAATGTCAAAATGGCCGGCAAGACCGGCACCGCCCAGGTCGTCAATCTCGATTTCGGGCGCGGTGGCCAGGACGTCGCCTGGAAATATCGCGACCACGGCCTGTTCGTCTGCTTCGCACCCTATGATAATCCGCGCTACGCGGCCGCTGTGGTCATAGAACATGGCGGCGGCTCCGGTTCGGCCTATCCCGTCGCGAGGGACGTCCTGACCTTCCTCTATGACCGCCAGAAGGCGATGGATGTGCTGACCGGCATGGAAAAATCCTGGGGTGGCACGATCCAGGAGCGGATGGACACGAAAATGGCGGCCTATCGCGCCCGGAAGAATCTCGAGAAGGCGATGGCCCAGCAACCCGCTGCCGCCACTCCTGCACCTTCCGAAGCCGGCTCCGGAGACTAGAAATTGACTGATTTCATTCCGGCACCGATTGCGCAGCTTCCCTGGAAAACGATCCTGCTCCTGTTCGTGCTGGCCAGCTTTGGCTTTGTCGTGCTTTATTCGGCGGCGGGCGGCAGCCTGACTCCCTGGGCGGGCCTGCATATGGTCCGCTTCACCATCTTTGTCGGGATGGCGATCGTGTTGTCCCGGTTCCGGGAATCCTTCTGGAAAACCATGGCTTTCCCGGTCTATATCGCCGTAGTGCTGATGCTGCTCGGCGTGGAACTGATCGGTGCAGTTGGCGGCGGCAGCCAGCGATGGCTCAACCTCGGTTTCATCCGGCTGCAGCCTTCGGAACTGATGAAGGTCGCGATCATATTGGCCGTCGCCCGCTTCTACGACCTGCTGCCACCCAGCCAGATACGGACATGGGGCGCGATCTGGCCGCTGTTCGCGCTGCTCGCGGTGCCTTGTGCGCTCATCCTGCTGCAACCCGATCTGGGGACGACGATAACCGTGGTCGCCGGGGCGCTGACCATCGCCTTTCTCGCCGGACTGCCGCTGCGCCTGTTCATCGGCGGCGGCGCAGCGATCGCAGTGCTCGCGCCGCTCGCCTATTTCTTTGCGCTGGAGGAATATCAGCAACGGCGTGTGACCACTTTTCTCAATCCGGAAAATGATCCGCTGGGCGCCGGCTATCATATCAGCCAGTCGAAGATCGCGATCGGTTCCGGCGGCCTGTTCGGCAAAGGCTTCATGAACGGCACCCAGAGCCATCTCGACTATCTGCCCGAGGGCCATACCGATTTCGTCTTTGCCACCATGGCGGAAGAATGGGGCCTGATGGGCGGCATATTGGTGCTGTTCTGCTTCTTCCTGCTGTTCCGCTGGGGTCTTGGCGTCGCGATGAAGGCGAAAACCCGTTTCTCGCAACTAACCGCAGCAGGACTGACGGTAACGATCTTCTTCTATGTCGCGATCAATCTGATGATGGTGATGGGGCTGGCCCCGGTCGTCGGTATTCCACTGCCTTTCCTCAGCCACGGTGGCTCGTCGATGATGACCATCATGATCTGCGTCGGCATCCTGATGTCGATCGAGCGCAATCCGGGCCGCAGCGGCAACGCATTTGGATGAAAATTCCCAACCAAGCGGTTGCGTTCCAAAAATCCGGCCCTATATAGCCACTCATATGGACGCTTAGCTCAGTTGGTAGAGCAGCTGACTCTTAATCAGCGGGTCGTGGGTTCGAACCCCTCAGCGTCTACCATTTTCCTCGAATTAGAAACCATCCGGCGGATGGTTTCCGGCAAAAATCCCGAGCATAAGCGAGGGCCCATCTCAACTTCAATATTGCAATTTTATTGAAGCCAGCTGCGCGTCCAAGCGCAACTGGCCATGATTCAATATATATTACGCCCCTGACGGAACCCCGCGGTCCTGATCTTCCGGCAGGTCAATCGGCGTAGCGGCACAAATCGTCCGTAGCGCCTGTTTCAGGCCTTCTTCTATGGTCGGGTGATAATATGGCATCTCCAGCAACTGGCTGGCCGTTTGCCCCTGCTGGATCGCCCATGTCAGCATGTGCGCGAGATGTTCGCTGGCGGGTGTACACAGGTCCGCTCCGATCAGCCGGCCATCCGGTGCCGCTGCATAGAGCGTGAGAACACCCTCGTTGCTGCCTTCGACGCGCGCCCTGCCCTGATCACAGAAATCGGCGGTGCCGGTGATCACCCCGTCCTCCTCCGACTGTCCGATGCGGGCCACCGGCGGGCTGGTGAAGGTGATGCTGAAATGCGGAAAGCGGTCTGCGTGCATCGATGCCGGGAAAGCCACAGCATTGCGCCCGGCAATCGCACCGTCTTGCGAGGCCTCGTGCAGCAACGGCAGATCATTGGCGACGTCACCGGCGAGGAAAATCGAACTGTCCCCGCACTGCATCGTATCGCGGTCATGAACGGGTACACCGTCATCATCGAGCGCGATCCCGGCAGCAGCCAAATCGAGACTTTCGAGATTGGGGGGCCGGCCCGTCGCGACCAGCACATGGTCGAAATCCGCCTCCCCCGACGACGCGCCGCTCCAGGAAAGATGCGCGCCATCGTCTGTCGTGCTGGCTTCCAGTTCCACGCCGAGCTTCAGCGTCAGATCAGCCTCGATAATATCTTTCAGCGCCGCATGCACCTTGTCGCAGCGAATGCCGCCAAGACGTTCACCCTGGTCAAACAGCGTCACATCGACGCCCAGTCGCGCCATGGCCTGCGCCAGTTCCAGACCGATCGGCCCCGAGCCGATGACGGCTAGCCGGGCCGGCAGGTCTGCAAGGTCGAAGATATTCTCGTTGGTCAGCAAATATTTTCCCAGTTTTGCAAACTGGTCGGGGACGAACGGCGCCGAACCGGTCGCGATCACTATGCGGCGGGCCTCGATCTGGCGGCCATCGTCCAGTTCAAGACTGTCGGACGCGATGAATCTCGCCCTGCCGCGCAAGCGGACGCGGTCGGGGATATCGGCGATGCTCTCGCGAGTCAGTCTGGCGAAACGGTCGCGCTCGTCGCGGACCCGCTGCATCACCGCCTTGCCGTCAATCTTGATGTCAGAGACCGTGATTCCGAACAGTTCGGTTGACCGGGCAGCGTGGGCTGCATGCGAAGCCGCGATCAGCAGCTTTGACGGCATGCAGCCCACGGTCGCGCAGGTTGTTCCGTTATAATAGGGATCGATCAGCAATGTGCTGGCCCCGTTGGAGCGCGCGGCGCGTTCCGCCGCGAGCCCGGCTGTACCGGCCCCGATAACCGCGACGTCACATCGCAACATTTTGGTCATATCAGGCGCCAATCGTAATCGACTTGACGTTTACGAACTCCTTCAGGCCAACTTCACCGTGCTCGCGGCCATAACCGCTATCCTTCACTCCGCCGAAAGGCATGTCCGGCGATGCGATTGTATAGGTGTTGATATTGACCATGCCGGTGTCGAAATGTTTCGACGCCAGCTTGACCGCACGATCGACGTCCTTGCTGAAAATACCGCCGCCGAGCCCGTAGCGGCTGTCGTTGGCGATACGCATCGCGTCTTCGTCGTCCTTGGCTTTAATGATCGATGCGACCGGACCAAAAATCTCGTCATCATAGGCAGGCTGCCCGGGTGCCACATCGACCAGCGCGGTGGCGGGGTAGAACCATCCTTTATCATCGGGGATCACGCCGCCGGCTACGATCTTCGCACCCTTGGACACGCTCTCCTCGACCTGGGAATGAACCTGGTCACGCTGGCCGCGTGACACCATGGGGCCAAGCTGGGTGTCCTCTTTATTCGGGTCACCCATATTTACATCTTTGAAAGCGGCAGCATAGCCTTCGACAAAGGCATCATAATTTTTCTCGGTAACGATGAAGCGTTTCGCATTCACGCAGGTCTGGCCGTTGTTGAAAATCCGGCCCTGAACACAGGCCTTGATTGCCAGATCGAGATCCGCGTCATCGAACACCATATAGGCGTCGTTCGAGCCCAGCTCCATAACCGTCTTTTTCGTTACAGCGGCGGCCCTCTGCGCAACAGACCGACCGGCCTTGTCGCTGCCGGTCAGCGTCACACCGCGCACCAGTTCATGCTCGATAATCGCGTCCGACTGGTCGTGCGTGATCAGCAGCACGCCGAACAGGCCCTTGGGCAATCCTGCCGCTTCGTAAATATCGCGCAACATCAGACCGCTGCCGGTGCAATTGGCTGAATGTTTCAGCAGCACGCCATTGCCGACCATCAGGCTGGAAATCGAATAGCGGATCGCCTGATAGCAAGGGAAGTTCCAGGGCTGGATGCCGTAGATAACGCCCAGCGGGGAATAGGTCACGAGCCCGCGGCCTTCCGGCACGTCGCGTTCTTCATCCGCGAGCATGCTGGGGCCGTGTTTCGCGGTATAGTCGCAGATACTAGCGCACAGTTCGATTTCCTCGCGCGCGTCGCTGAGCAGCTTGCCCATCTCGTCGGTCATCAGCTGGGCAAATTTATCCTTAGATTTCCGTAACTCGGCGCCGATTGCTGCAATCACGCCTGCTCTTTCGTCCAGGCTTTTCAAGCGCCAGTCGAGAAAAGCATCATGGCTTTTCTGGACGACGCCCATGGCCTCGTCATCCGACATGATCGGATAGGTTTGGAGAAGCTCTTCGGTAAGCGGGTTTACGGTTTCAATGGTCTTGTCAGTCATGGGGGATCCTTTATCTATGATATGGCCTGAAGCTTGGGGGATTTGCTCAGCCGTAGGTTTTGCGGTGGTCGTCCAGCGTATCGGAAACATGGTCCAGCGCCTTGTCGATTGCCTCTGCGAAGCTCTCGTCGTCGAGACGCAATATGCCGCTATGCGCAGCGCAGACGATAGTGGTGTCGGCCCAGTCACGGGCCAAGTCCCTCGCCCAGCGGATATAGTCATCCGCGGCGCCAGCACGCTTCTCCAGCCCGTCCGCAAGCTTGGGATGGAAGCGCAATTTCGGGCCCGGCACCATTTTCTGGGCGAGCGCCGGTAGATCGATGACCATCAGCGTATCATCGACATGGACAATGCCGCTCTCCCTGTGCCGCACGATCACCGAACCGACATGCACGCTGTCGTCATCAGAAATGAAGTCGACGCCGGAAGGGATTGAAAAATCGAGAATATCGGCAAATTTCTGTTGGGTGGCCGCATCCTCGATAAGGTCCGCATCCCAGTTCAAATGCGGGGCCTGCTCGTGATGGCGGCGGGTGCCGATCAACCGGGCGTGGGGCAGCATCTCCTGTATGAATTTGCAGTGGATGGTGTGAAACGGATGGACGTTCAACACCGCCTCGATCAATGCGCCGCCATCGGTCAGCGCCATCAGCTCCTTCTGGTCAGACTTCTCCAGCTCATAGGAATCGAGCAATAGGAAAGTCCCGCCGGGCTTGCGCACCAGCGACATATGTGTCCCTATATTGATGACATGGGCAATTTTGAAATCGCCCCGGATGTTCCAGAAATTGTCAGCCAGATGTTCGATTGCGGTGCTCCTAGGGAAATTCGATGGGGCTTGTCTGGTCAACACCCGAGAGCTGTATCGGTTCCGATGAGGAGGGGAATGATCTGGATTGCGCTGGTCAGGTATATCCTAACGATAAGGATGCGCCGCCGGAGGATCGGCATATGGTTAAAGCGGCCATCATTATCGGGACCGAGACCCCGCCGTCAGGCAATGAATATGGCGGAAGATTGGAAAGACGAACGCCTGCTAACGCAACTGGCTGTCCTTGCTCCCACGCCGGTTGAAGCCGGCACTCTTGCGGTCGGCATCGCGAAGCGACTGACAGACGACACAGGTTCTTGTGCCAGGCAAGGCGCGGCGGCGCGCTTCCGGAATTTCCTCCCCGCATTCGGCGCAATATTTGGCGGCGTCTCCCGTCGGCATATCGGCCCGGGCACGCTTCACCGCATCTGCGATTGTATCGTCGATCTGATCCTGTACCGCGCCATCGCGCGCCCAACCGCCTGCCATAGAAAGCTCCAAATTTTGCCAATTGATTAAAGACTGAATGTAGGAATTAACGGCCAGAACGGGAAAAGGTTGCCGCCGGAGTCCTGTCATACCGGTTATCAGCTGAGCCGGGGCATTGCGGTCGGATAGAAATCACCAACCGCTAATATAGAAAAAGGCGGGCCCCTTTTCGAGGTCCCGCCTGATATTTCTAGAACAAAGCGCGAAAAAAATGGGGAGCGAAACTCTGCTCCCCGGTTCGTTTACTTGTTAACAGCGTCTTTCAAACCCTTACCGGCTTTGAATTTTGCTTGTGTCGAAGCAGGAATCTGCATCGGTTCACCGGTACGCGGGTTGCGGCCGGTAGAAGCTTTACGCTTTGAAGTTGAGAATGTGCCGAAGCCAACGAGACGAACTTCGCCGCCGCCGGACAATGCACTGGTGATGGAATCAAATACGGCGTCTACCGCTTTGCCGGCATCGCTTTTGCTGAGGCCGCTGTGATCCGCTACGTTACTGATAAGGTCCTGTTTATTCATTATGGGAATCCCCCCTTCTCTATTGGCAATTCATTTTGAATCGCGCCGTTGTCTGCCAGCAGTAATGCGAAATTATCCGGACGAGTCAAAGAAAAACCGCTGTTTTCTGCGCCAAAGCTCAATTTTCTGCGCCGAATGACAGGAAATGAGACGAACGGTTGAAATGCGGTAGCGGTTTCGAATATTTTACTACCGCATTTCACCTTTGTTTCGAATGCGCGACTCGCCGATGATCGGGGATCAGTGGCGCGCCGCGGACCCCGCGTCGTCGGCAACAGGGGCTGTCGCATGGCTTGCGAGCTCGTCCGCATCGCTCCATTCGATCGGCTCGACTTTCTCGGCAAGCGCCTCGGCGAGCACTTCGTCAACATGGCTCAGCGGAATGATCTTCAGTTTCGACGTGATATTTTCCGGAATTTCGATGAGGTCTTTTTCATTGTCCGCCGGGATCAATACCGTGGTGATGCCACCGCGCAGAGCCGCGAGCAGTTTTTCCTTCAGTCCGCCGATCGGCAAAATCCGGCCACGCAATGTGACTTCGCCAGTCATTGCGACATCGCGGCGCACCGGAATTCCGGTCAGGGTCGAAACGATCGCGGTGACAATACCGACACCGGCTGACGGGCCGTCTTTCGGCACAGCGCCTTCGGGCAAATGGATATGGATATCCTTGCGGCTGAAGACGCTCGGCTTGATGCCATAAGAAGGCGCGCGCGCCTTCACAAAGGAGAGCGCGGTCTGGATGGATTCATTCATCACGTCGCCCAGTGTACCGGTGGTCTTGATCTGGCCCTTGCCGGACACGGTGACCGATTCAATGGTAAGTAATTCGCCGCCGACTTCGGTCCAGGCGAGGCCGGTTACGGCACCAACCTGGTTTTCTTCTTCACCGATGCCGTGACGATATTTTTGCACGCCGGCATATTCCGCGAGATTATCGGGCGTGATTTCGACGCTCTTATAGTCACCTTCGAGAATGCGGCGCAGCGCTTTCCGAGCCAGCTTGGCAATTTCGCGTTCGAGAGTCCGGACGCCGGCTTCCCGCGTATAACAGCGGATCAGGTCGCGCAACGCATCATCGCGCAAGGCAAATTCGCCCTTTTTCAAGCCATGCGCCTCGATCTGCTTTTCAATCAGATGGCGTTTCGCGATCTCGACCTTCTCGTCTTCCGTATAGCCTTCAAGGCGGATGATTTCCATCCGGTCGAGCAAAGGCTGCGGCAGGTTGAGCGAGTTTGCAGTGGTTACGAACATCACGTCCGACAGATCGATATCGATTTCGAGATAATGATCCTGGAACTTGTCATTCTGCTCCGGGTCGAGCACTTCGAGCAGAGCCGATGCCGGATCGCCGCGGAAATCCTGTCCCAGCTTGTCGATCTCGTCGAGCAGGAACAGGGGGTTGGACGTGCCCGCCTTCTTCAGATTGGAAACAATCTTGCCGGGAAGCGACCCGATATAGGTCCGGCGATGACCGCGAATTTCCGCTTCGTCGCGCACGCCACCCAGAGACTGGCGAACAAATTCGCGTCCGGTAGCCCGGGCGATCGAACGGCCGAGCGAGGTCTTGCCGACGCCCGGAGGGCCGACGAGGCACAGGATCGGGCCTTTCAGCTTGTTGGTACGGGTCTGCACCGCGAGATATTCGAGAATGCGTTCCTTGACTTTTTCCAGCGCGAAATGGTCGTCATCGAGGACCTTTTCAGCCTGTTTCAGATCTTTCTTGAGCCGTGATTTCTTGCCCCAGGGCAATCCGAGCAGCACGTCGAGATAATTGCGCGTCACCGTCGCCTCAGCCGACATCGGCTGCATGCCCTTGAGCTTCTTCAACTCGGTGGTCGCTTTGGCTTTGGCTTCCTTGGAAAGCTTCAGATCCTTGATCTTCTTGTTCAGTTCGGCAAGCTCGTCGCCTTCGCCATCTTCGCCGTCACCCAGTTCCTTCTGGATCGCCTTCATCTGCTCGTTGAGATAATATTCGCGCTGGGTCTTCTCCATCTGGCGTTTGACGCGGCCACGGATTTTCTTCTCGACCTGCAACACGCCGAGTTCGCCTTCCATGAAGGCAAAGACCATCTCGAGCCGCTTGACGGGATCGCTCTCCATCAACAGGCTCTGCTTGTCCGAGACCTTCACATTGATATTGGCGGCGACAGCGTCTGCGAGGCGCGCGGCATCGTCGATTTCGCCCAGTTGCACGACGGTTTCCGCCGGCATTTTCTTGTTGAGCTTGGAATAATTTTCAAACTGATCGACCACGGACCGCATCAGGGCCGAAGCCTCGGCGCCTTCCGCTTGCTGTTCGTCGAGCAGGTCAATCTCGGCCAACACATAGCCATCCGATTTCTCTTCCAGAGAGATATGCTTGGCGCGCTGCTTGCCTTCGACCAACACACGAACGGTGCCATCGGGCAATTTCAGCAGTTGCAATACGGTTGCGACCACGCCGAGATCATAGAGCTGATCGCGAACCGGATCATCTTCCGCCGGATCAAGCTGTGCGACGAGGAAGATTTCCTTGTCCGAATCCATCGCCTTTTCCAGCGCGACCACCGATTTGTCGCGACCGACAAACAGCGGCACGATCATATTCGGGAACACTACAATGTCGCGCAATGGCAACAATGGCAGTGATTTGGATTCAGGGGCAGGATTGGCTTCGGTTTCGGACATTTTTACTCCAACTTTTTGCGCTGCAACAGCGCTTCTCTCCACTATATGGTGCCTGTTGGAGACACTTCAAGCGGAATGCGTCCGATCAGAAGGACGGCCTAGAATGGCAGTTTGAAACCTGGGGGTAACTGCATACCGCTGGTCATCTTGCCCATTTCCTCGCTGCTGACGGCATCGGCGCGGTTGCGGGCGTCGTTGAATGCGGCTGCGACCAGATCTTCCAGCATCTGCTTTTCGTCAGCCTTCATCAGGCTTTCATCAATCGTCACAGCGAGAACACGGCCTTTAGCGGTTGCCTTGACCTTGACCAGTCCGCCGCCGGCCTGCCCCTCGACTTCGAGACTATCGAGCTTCTTCTGCGCGTCCTCCATCTGGGTCTGGACCTGCTGCGCGGCTTCTTGCGCCGCTTTCATCATTTCTTCCATCGATTTCATGGCTATGCGCTCCTTGTTTCTTGTGGGCGAGGATCATCATCCTCCAGCAATATGGCATCGGGAAAGGCTTCAAAAGCCGCTTTCACCATCGGGGCATCCAATATCGCCTGACGTTCGGCATCTCTGATCTGCTGTTCCTGTTCTACGAGACTGGGCTGCGCCTCGCCCTGTCCTTCGGATATAGTCCACTCCTGCCCGGTCTGCTGCTTCAACGCATCGGCAATTTTCCGGATATCCGTATCGGCAATCGGACGCGCAGGCTGATAGACAAGATTGGGTGCATCGAGCGAGACAAGCCGCATGTCGGCAATCAATATGCTTTCCAGAACGGCAGAGACCCGTCCGACTGCGGTGATAACATCGGCAAATTCAGTAGGCATCACGCTGGCTTGAGGCTCTGGCGCTGCAACTTGTGCAGGAACGGCTTGCGCGGGAGCGACTTGCGCAACAGGCTCGACCACGGGTGGCGCAGACTGTTGAACGGGCGGTGCGCTGGCATTCGTGGAAACGCTCTTTTCAAGCATTTTCGCGAGCTTTCCCGGATCAGGCATATCGGCAGCGCAAAGCACGCGGAGCAAAGCCATTTCACAGGCTTCGCGCGGCAGATGCGCCTGCTGGACTTCCTGATAGCCCTTGAGCAGCAACTGCCAGAGCCGGTGCAAGACGGGATAGGAAAGCTGTTCCGACCAGTCGGAAAATTGTTGCCTTGCCTCTTCCGACAGGGTCGGATCGCTGGCTCTGCCAACCTTGAACAAGGTTACCTGATGCGAAAGCGACAGCAGCCCGTTCATCAGCGACAATGGTTCGACCCCGATTTTATACTGGTCGGCAATCGCATCGAGCAGCGCTGCAGAATCGCCTTCGAGCAATCTGGCAAAAAGCCGCCGGACCGCGCCTCGATCGGATAGTCCGAGCATGTCCCTGATCTGGGCAGCCTTGACCTCGCCGTCACCATCCATATCGGCATGGGCGATCGCCTGATCGAGGATAGAAAGACCGTCGCGAACCGAACCCTCTGCCGCCTGCGCAATCAGATCGAGCGCTTCCTGCTCAGCAGTC
>JBALUX010000072.1:0-13811 GCA_036963725.1 Parasphingorhabdus sp.
CGTCTGAACATCGCTTCCGGTGACCCGGCAGGCGCTGCTACGAAGATATAAAAGATTACAAGTTTTGCCGGATCACTCTCCCCCGAGGCGATCCCTGGCATAGGGCCGTCCTTCTGTCCCCCGACATCAAGGACGGCCCATTTTTGTGTCTGAAAATAGGATCCAACTAAAGGCTGCTAGGCCTTCAATATTTGCTGATCCAAAATTGTCACTTGCCAACATCAATTTTGATTGAAATAGTTACTCGTCAATTCTGACGTTTGTGGGGGAATACATGAAAACTATAAAAGCAATGGCGGCGCTCATAGTGTTGCCAATGGGGCTTGGCGGCTGTGCAACGGTTATCAATGGCACGAGCCAGGATATTCAGGTTGCTTCGGAGCCATCTGGTGCAACCGTCGAATTTACCGGCGGCATTGGATGTACCGCTCCCTGCGAGCTCAGCCTGAAGCGGAAGGATGATTATAGAGCAGATTTTGTGCTCGATGGCTATAAATCTGAATATGTATATGTGCAAAGCCGCACCGGGGGAGCCGCTGCGGGTAATATCTTGGTCGGTGGTTTGATCGGCGGTGTTGTTGATGCCAGCAATGGCGCGTCAAACAGCCTGTATCCTCGCCCGCTTCATGTCCGACTCGTAGCTGACGGTTCGACAGACGAAGCAGTGTTGCTCGGCAAAGAGGGCGAAATCGTCTCAACCGTCGCAGAGCATAATTACAAGGTTCGTGATGATGTTGAAAAGTCTTTGATGAAAAGAGGCCTGATGACATCGACCGACAAATCTGTGTTGATTGTCACTGAGGAAGAGGCAGCCCTTTTACAAAAAACATCCGATGCTGATGAGACTGTCGATTCGGAAGAAAATGAACAGTCTCCAGAAGCTGTTGCTGACGAATCTGAAAATGAACCGGACGACTCTCAACCGGAGTAGCATAGCTCGATATCGATTATAGGTTTTACCGTCTTTGATCGATTGAAGTGGAACCACCCGAGTCATTGCACTTTGGGTGGTTCTTTTTTTTTTTGGATCATGACCTTCCTGATGGTAGCGAAGGCCAAGCCCATCAATTACTGATAAGGATCATCATGACCATCATCCTCCATCATCTCGAAAACAGCCGTTCGCAACGGATCATCTGGCTGCTCGAGGAGCTTGGTCTGGATTACGAGATCAAGCGCTACGAGCGGGACCCCAAGACCCAGAAAGCCCCGGACAGCCTGAAAGCCATCCATCCGCTTGGCAAATCGCCGATGATCGAGGATGACGGCGAGGTGATTATCGAAACCGCGGTGATAGCCGAATATCTGGTCGAGAAGGCTGGCGGCAAGCTGGGTGCTCCGAAAGACGCTAAGAACGCGCGCCTCTATAATCAATATCTCCATTTCGCCGAAGGTTCGATGATGCCGCCGCTTTATGGTCTGCTGGTAGTGGGCCGTCTTGGTCTGCTCGGCCTGCCGGCGCGCAAGCCGGTTGCCAAGATGACCACAGACCTGCTGGTCTGGCTGGAAACCGAACTGGCCGATCGCGACTATTTCGCTGGCGATGAGCTGACTGCCGCCGATATCATGATGAGCTTCCCGCTCGAAGCCTGCCAATCCCGCGCCGGACTGGATGAGCGGTACCCCAATCTGATGGCCTTTCTAGAGCGTATCCATGCCCGTCCGCAATATCAGACGGCGCTCGAAAAGGGCGGCCCCTACGCCTATGCTTGACGGGCTTTTGTTTCTGGGACTCTCTGCTTTTGCAGTGACCGCTTCGGAACCGCTCGCGAATTCCGGCGATATATTCCAGGTAGAGCAGATTGATTTTAAGCCGGATTGCAGCCCCAACGCCGCGTTTCAGAAGATTGTCGACATGATGGCTGGTCAGGATATCGATCTATCCATCTTGCAAGCCGTGTCGGGAAATATCGAGCATCAACTGGCGCTCGATGAACCTGCCGACTGGCACGGACTGAAGCTCGCCGGGGTTCATCTCTATTTCGGCATCGAGCGGGGGCCTGCCAATTATTCGCTGATCTTCGAGGATAGGCCGGAAGACGTTCGCGCCGTGTGGAACAAGCGCGGATTGAATCTCCCCGCCGTCGGTCAGGCGCGGGATATCGAGGGACTGGAAGGCTATGCTTCTATTAGCGTCAGCCAATCCGCCGAAAAGGAAGGCGCCGCGCGCGTTACCTGCTGGCGGGATTAGGTTTTGATCCATTCTCGGGATTGTCAACGGCAGATCGGTCGCCTAAGTCGATTTCATGCAAACCACCAATGATATAAGACGCTCTTTTCTGGACTATTTCGCGGCCGAAGGTCACGAGATTGTACCTTCGTCGCCGCTCATTCCCTATAATGATCCGACGCTGATGTTCATCAATGCGGGGATGGTCCCGTTCAAGAATATCTTCACCGGGGCGGAGAAGAGCTCTTATGCCACCGCGACGTCGAGCCAGAAATGCGTCCGCGCCGGCGGCAAGCATAACGACCTCGACAATGTCGGCTATACCGCGCGCCATCATACCTTCTTTGAAATGCTGGGGAATTTCTCCTTTGGTGACTATTTCAAGGAACAGGCGATTGTTCATGCGTGGACCCTGATTACAAAGGTCTGGGGTATTTCGCCGGACCGGTTGACCGTGACCGTCTATCATACCGACGACGAAGCCTTTGATCTGTGGAAAAAAATTGCCGGATTGCCGGACGAGCGGATCATCCGCATCGCAACCAATGACAATTTCTGGTCAATGGGCGATACCGGACCTTGCGGCCCGTGCAGCGAGATTTTCTACGACCATGGCGAACATATTGCCGGTGGCCCTCCGGGCAGCCCGGATGAAGACGGAGATCGCTTTGTCGAAATCTGGAACCTGGTGTTCATGCAATATGACCAGCGCGGCGAAGGCGACCGCGTTGATCTGCCCAAGCCGTCGATTGATACCGGCATGGGACTGGAGCGCGTTGCCGCCGTCATGCAGGGCGTCCACGACAATTACGATATCGACCTGTTCAAGGCGCTGATCGCCGAATCCGGCTCGCTGACCGGCACAGCTACGACCGGCGACAATCAGGCCAGTCACCGGGTGATCGCCGACCATTTGCGGGCATCCTCGTTCCTTGTGGCTGACGGGGTCTTGCCGTCCAATGAGGGGCGCGGCTATGTGCTGCGCCGGATCATGCGGCGGGCGATGCGCCATGCCCATTTGCTTGGCGCGCAAGATCCGTTGATGCATCGTATGGTCGGTTCGCTGACCGGCGAGATGGGCAATGCATTTCCCGAACTGATCCGGGCCAAGCCGCTGATCGAAGAGACGTTGCTGCGCGAGGAAACCAATTTCCGTCAGACATTGGCCAATGGCCTGAAGCTGCTCGATGCCGAAATCGCCGACATGGGCGAAGGTGATATCCTGCCCGGCGCAACCGCGTTCAAACTCTATGATACATTCGGTTTCCCTTATGACCTGACCGAGGACGCATTGCGCGCCAAATCGCTGGGTGTGGATCGCGAAGGCTTTGACAAGGCGATGGAGGAGCAGAAAACAGCTGCCCGCGCCGCCTGGAAAGGCTCCGGCGATCAGGCTTCCGATACGGTGTGGTTCGATATAGCCGAACGCGAAGGCAGCACCGAATTTACCGGCTATACGTCCGAGGAAGGCGAGGGCGTTGTGGTTGCTCTGGTCAAGGACGGCGTAGAAATAAAAACTGCCCATAGCGGCGATACGATCACGCTGCTGACCAACCAGACGCCATTTTACGGCGAAAGCGGTGGCCAGATGGGCGATGCCGGCGAGATTTCCGGCGCGGACGGTTTCGCAGCCACAGTGACCGACACCAGAAAGCCGCTCGGTCGGCTTCACGCCCATCAGATTGAAATCAGGTCGGGCTCCGTGTCGGTTGGTGATATGGTTCACCTCGAAGTAGATGGAGACCGGCGCACCGCGTTGCGTGCCAACCATAGCGCGACCCATTTGCTGCACAAGGCGCTGCGCCATCATCTCGGCGATCACGTCACGCAGAAGGGCAGTCTGGTTGCGCCGGATCGTCTGCGGTTCGACTTTTCGCACGTCTCGGCACTGACCGAGTCCGAAATGAAAGCGGTTGAAGCCGACGTCAATGCGCAGATTCGTGGCAACAGCCCGGTCACCACCCGCTTGATGAGTCCTGATGACGCAGTTGCCGCAGGTGCGCTCGCCCTGTTCGGTGAGAAATATGGTGACGAAGTGCGGGTTCTCTCGATGGGCCGTGAAGCTGATATTGACTATTCGGTAGAGCTATGCGGCGGCACCCATGTCCATGCGCTGGGCGATATTGGTCTGATGGTGATCGTTTCGGAATCTGCCGTTGCCAGCGGCGTCAGAAGGATCGAAGCACTGACCGGCGAAGCCGCACGGCTGTGGCTGACGGATCGTGATGCCAAGCTCAAGTCGATTGCGGCAGCACTGAAGGCATCACCCGAAGAGGCCGCGGATCGCGTTGCGATATTGATCGACGAGCGCAAGAAGCTGGAACGCAAACTGACCGAGGCGAAAAAGGCCTTGGCGCTGGCCGGTGATGGCGGCGGCGCGAAGGCAGCGGAAACGGAAACCGTCGGTGATGTCGCCTTTGTCGGCCAGGTTATTCAGGGCCTGAATCCGAAGGAATTACGTGGCCTAATCGACCAGTCGAAGAAGCAGCTCTCGAGCGGTGTCAGCGCGCTGGTCGCGGTCAATGATGGTCGGGCTACCGTTGCTGTGGGCGTAACCGACGATCTGACCGAGCGTTTCAGCGCGGTTGATCTGGTTCAGGCTGGCGTTGCCGCGGTTGGCGGCAAGGGCGGTGGCGGTCGTCCGGACATGGCGCAGGGCGGTGGCCCAGACGGCGCCAAGGCCGATGATGCGATTGCCGCTATCAGGTCTGTTCTTGCGGGCTGAGACCGTCGGGCACGAGATCGTCTGCGGTCGCCTGTCCCTTGACAGTGGTCATCGATTTCAGCTTGGGTTCCTGTTCCAGATCGCCGTCTTCCTGAATCTGCTTGCGGTAGATATCGCGCAGTTCATGGATCGAGGCGATCACCGGCCCCATGGCCACGCCATTTTCGACGAGCACGGCCTCTGACAATTGCAGGGACCCCTCGAGCGCCTCGGGGACCGCATTGGTTGCGCCGGCCTGATAGAGTTCGGCGGCATGTTCAATGTCCCGCGCCCTTGCGATAATCGGCAAGTCGGGCACCCAGGCGCGGACCTTTTTGACAATCTGTACCGAGAGAACCGGTTCGTCCATCGTCAGCACCAGGGCCTTGGCGTGGCCCAGTCGCAGGCGGTCGAGCATTTCGTTGCGCGACACATTGCCGAACATGATCGGATAGCCATCGCGCCGGGCTTTGGCGACCGTATCGATGTTTGTTTCGACCGCCAGATATTTCTGATTATGGGTGGTCAGCAGATCGGCGATCAGCTTGCCGACCCGGCCAAAGCCGATGATGATGGTCTGCTGAGCCTCTACCGGCATGTCGTCCGCCGCTGCACTACCGCCGCTGCGCATTTCCATCTGTCGGGCGATGTCGTGGCCAAAGCGCGCCAGCAACGGGGTGATGGTAAGTCCGATGGCGGTGACAATCTGCCAGAAGGCCGCAGTTTGTGGCTGGATCAGTTGTGCCTGCGTGGCTGCGGCCAATACGATCAGAGTGGTTTCGGATGGACTGGACATCAAAACGCCAGCCTCGGTCGCGGTACCAGGACGGGCACCGGCAACCCGGAGAAGGCTGCTGGTAACGACGGCCTTGATCAATACAACTCCAACGACCGCGATCAGCAAGTCCGACCAGTTGGCGATGATCACGCGGATATCGATCTGCATGCCGACGGTGATCAGGAAGACCCCGAGAGCGAGGCCTTTAAATGGCTGGGTAATGACTTCCACTTCACCGTGATATTCGGTTTCCGCGATCAGTAAGCCAGCGAGCAGGGCGCCCACGATCGGCGACAGACCGGTGGCGGCGGTTGCCAGGCTGGCCAGAATGATGACCAGCAAACTTACCGCAAGGAACAGTTCCGGGCTTTTGGTGCGAGCTGCCTGCGCGAATATGCGCGGCAGCAGCAGCCGGCCGAGCACAAGCATGCCGATGATCACCGCGCCGCCCATCAACAATGTGCGTCCGAGATCATCCCACCCGCCATCGGCCGTGATCGCCGGAGAAATGGCGCCGAGAAGGAAGATGATTGGAACAATGGCGACATCTTCGAACAAGAGCATGGCCAGAGCGGCGCGTCCGACCGGACTTTTGGTGCCCGACATGGGCAGAACCAGAGCGGTTGAAGAGAGGGCCAATGCCAGTCCCAGACCCAGGGCACCGGCGGAATTCTGGCCGAGAAGATACAGGACCGAGCCGATAATCAGGCCAGAAGCGAGCAATTCCGCCGCGCCGACGCCGAAGACGAGTCGGCGCAAGGACCAGAGCCGTTTGAACGAGAGCTCCAGACCGATGGAGAAGAGCAATAATATGATCCCCATTTCCGCGAATGGCTCGATAGCCTCGCGATCGTTGATCGTGACAAATTGCAACCAGCTATACTGGCCCTGGAGTGAGCCCAATCCCGATGGGCCGAGCAAAACGCCGACCAGAATGAATCCGATAATTGGCGTGATTCGAAAACGCGCAAAGGCAGGGATCACGATCCCGGCGGCGCCGAGGATTACGATGGCATCAATGAAGGCGGGATTTTCGAGCGGACTGTGCATGGGCGACTCTATATACGAACGATGCTATTTGTCAGCAGGTTACATCGTGGTGGAGACGAAACATGAATGATGAGCGTGACATTGTGATAGTTGGCGGGGGTCCTGCCGGGATGATGGCGGGCTTGCTGTTCGCTCGTGCCGGCCTGAAAGTGGCGGTGCTGGAGAAACATGCTGATTTCCTTCGGGATTTCAGAGGCGATACGGTTCATCCCTCGACGCTGGAGCTTTTCCATCAATTGGGAATGCTCGATGATTTGTTGCAGCTGCCGCACAGCAGGGTGGATCAGGCCTCCATCCACATCGCGGGGCGGCAGATGAAAGTATTGGATTTCCGCCATTTGCCGGTCGCAGCACCCTATATTGCGATGATGCCGCAATGGGATTTGCTTGATTTCATCGCCGGCAAGGCAAAACGATATCCCGGGTTTGATTTGCACATGGACACCGAAGCGGTGGACCTGGTCTATGACAAGGCTGAGCGTGTATGCGGTGTCGAGACGGCCAACGGCCAAAAGCTCGACGCAAAGCTCGTCATCGCTGCGGACGGCAGACGATCAGTGTTGCGCGGCAAAGCCGAATTGCCGTTGCGGAATATCGGCGCGCCAATGGACGTTTTCTGGTTTCGCGTCGACAAGCCGGACAATGCCGGTGGCGACGTCTTCGGAACGGTTCAGGCGGGCCGGTTCATGGTGATGATCGATCGCCAGGATTATTATCAATGTGCCTATGTGTTCAACAAGGGGCAGGCTGATGAAGTGAAAGCCGCCGGGCTGGCGGCCTTTCGTGCCGGCTTGCGGTCGCTGGTTCCCGACTTGGCGGAGGCTTTCAGTCAGATCACCAGTTGGGATCAGGTCAAAATGCTGGAAGTGGCGCTTGATCGACTGGAGCGCTGGCATCGGCCGGGCTTGCTGGCGATTGGCGATGCTGCCCATGCCATGTCACCGATCGCTGGCGTCGGGATCAATATTGCTGTTCAGGACGCGGTGACGGCCGCCAATGTCTTGGCCGCTCCAGTGTTGAGGGGGGGCAATCCCGATCCGTTGCTGGAGCAGGTTTACGCCCGCAGGATCAAACCGGTGCGCCGAATGCAGGCATTTCAGAAATTTGCGCAGGACCGGGTGATCGCGCCGCTTTTGCGACGCACCAAGCCGATCGAAAAACCATTATTTATATTGAGGCTGTTAAACCGGGTGACTTGGTTGCGGCGTATTCCCGGCCGTGTCGTCGGTCTGGGATTCGGGCGAGAGGATATCCACTCGCCCGAAAATCCCGTTAAACCGTTATGACTTCTGCCAGTTTTCCATTTCCGTTTCCAGATTGGAGCGAACGGCTTCGAAAAACTGTTCGGTCGTCATCCAGGACTGGTCAGGACCGATAAGGATCGCGAGATCCTTGGTCATGTCGCCATTTTCGACGGTCTGGATGCAGACGCGCTCCAATGTCTCGGCAAAGCGCGTGACATCAGGCGTATCATCGAATTTTCCGCGGTAAATCAGGCCGCGTGTCCAGGCGAAGATCGACGCGATCGGATTGGTCGATGTCGCCTTGCCTTGCTGATGCTGGCGATAATGGCGGGTAACCGTACCGTGCGCTGCTTCTGCTTCGACACAATCGCCGGTTGGTGTCATCAATACCGAGGTCATCAAGCCAAGCGAACCGAAGCCCTGAGCGACCGTGTCGGATTGGACATCGCCATCATAGTTTTTGCAGGCCCAGACGAACTTGCCGCTCCACTTCATTGCCGAAGCAACCATGTCATCAATCAGACGATGTTCGTAAGTGATGCCGACCTTTTCAAACTTGTCTTTAAATTCGGCTTCGAAGATTTCTTCGAACAGATCCTTGAAGCGCCCGTCATACGCTTTCATGATCGTGTTCTTGGTCGACAGATAGACCGGCCATTCGCGGTTGAGACCGTAGTTCATCGAAGCACGGGCAAAGTCACGAATCGAGTCGTCGAGATTATACATTGCCATGGCAACGCCAGGGGACGGAAACTGGAATACTTCTTCGTCGATCTTGTCGCCATTGTCGCCTTCCCAGATCAGCCGCAGCTTGCCGGGTCCCGGAACCTTGAAGTCGGTTGCACGATATTGGTCACCAAAAGCATGACGACCGACAACGATGGGATCGGTCCAGCCTGGTACGAGACGGGGAACATTGTCGATAACGATCGGTTCACGGAACACGACGCCGCCCAATATGTTGCGAATGGTGCCGTTCGGTGATTTCCACATCCGCTTCAGCCCGAATTCTTCGACCCGGTCTTCGTCTGGCGTGATCGTGGCGCATTTTACGCCAACGCCGTGCTTCTTGATCGCATTGGCTGCATCGACGGTTATTTTGTCATTGGTGTCATCGCGCACCTCGATCGAGAGATCGTAATAATGCAGATCAATGTCGAGATAAGGTTCAATCAACCGTTCGCGAATCCATTGCCAGATGATCCGTGTCATTTCGTCGCCGTCAATTTCGACGACCGGGTTTTTGACCTTGATTTTCGACATATCGTTTATTTCTTTCCTGAAACGGGAACAAGTAGGGAGGAATGATGTTGCCAGCCTCTTAGCAAAGATTGCCATTTGTTCAACCCAGAGTTGCGGGGTCGATTTGCTGGCGGTCGGGCAAATCGCGATATTGAATTTCCAATATATCAACGGGAGTGTTGTCAGAACAATGGCCCGCCACTAAGTAGCGGTCATGGCAATCGAGAAATATTCAAACAAGGGGTTGGGCGAGGCTAAATGGTCTTTTCCGCCGATTCATCCCGAAGGACGCAAATTTGCAGTCATCGCGGGGGCCATCACCGTGTTTTTTGCGCTCATGGCCTGGGAAACGCTTGCCTGGCCCATGGCCGGCATAACCATCTGGGTATTGGCGTTCTTTCGCGATCCCAAACGGGTCACGCCGCTCGATGAAAAATATATCATCGCACCTGCCGATGGTCTGGTGAACCTTATCATGCCGGTGACGCCGCCGGTCGAATTGCAAGGCGAGGGCGGTCTTGGCAGCGAAGAGCTGATCCGTGTCTCGATTTTCATGAGTGTGTTTGATGTTCATGTTAATCGGACTCCGATTGAAGGAACCGTGAAGCGCCAGGCCTATATTTCCGGAAAGTTTCTGAACGCGGACCTCGACAAGGCCAGCGAAGAAAATGAACGGCAACATTTTATGGTCGAACGCAATGACGGCCTGAAGGTCGGCTTTACCCAGATCGCGGGGCTGGTGGCCCGGCGGATCATGGCCTTCGTCAAGGAAGGCGACTTTGTTGCCGCCGGACAGCGAATCGGACTGATCCGCTTTGGCAGCCGGGTTGATGTTTACCTGCCCAAGGGAACGGAACCGAATGTTGTGCTGGGGCAGCGGGCTATTGCTGGTGAAACCGTGCTTGCCGTGATCGGCCAGACGAAAGAAATTGAAGGCGTCGGCCAATGACCTCCGGGCTGGCTGGTCGCCGGATGGAGAAACGCTAATGGTTGGCAAAGGTTCTATGAAGCGGCCCGAACGCGGTATTCCGCTACGCGCCTTTGTTCCGAACGCGGTGACCGCGCTTGCACTTTGCGTGGGTTTGAGCAGCGTTCGTTTCGCCTATATGGACAATTGGGTGCTGGCAGCCGCAGCGATTGTGCTGGCGGGCATATTGGATGGCCTTGACGGCCGGATCGCCCGCTTGCTGAATGCGCAGAGCCGCTTTGGCGCGGAACTTGACTCGCTGTCCGATGTAATCGCCTTCGGTGTGTCGCCGGCGCTTGTAATGTTTCTCTGGTCGACTCAATATATGCCGCAATTCGGCTGGGTGCTGGCGCTGACGATGGTGGTCGCCTGTGCCCTCAGGCTGGCGCGCTTCAATGCCTTGATCGATGATGAAGACCAGCCGCATAAATCTGCAGGTTTTCTTACCGGAATCCCGGCCCCCGTAGGCGCCGGCTTGGCGATGCTGCCGCTCTATCTCTGGATGATCACCGATCAGGAAATCTTCCGCCATTATGCGATAGTATCGCCCTGGATCGTACTGATTGCTTTTCTGATGCTGTCCAATACCGCGACCTACAGCTGGTCTTCCTTGCGTCTGCGAAAGAATATCAGGCTGGAAGCGATTGCTATCATCGCCTTGATCGGTGTTGCGCTGATCAATTCTCCGTGGATCATGCTATCAGCGATCAGCATCATCTATCTGATAATGATTCCATTCAGCGTCCGCAGCTATGCCAGGGTCAAGCGGCAGCGCGCAGCGGAGCGGGCTGCAGCGCGCGATGCTGGGTCATAAGCTGTGACGCTTTGACCGTGCGGTGGCGATAGGTTGTCGGCGGGACAATGGTTCCTTGCCGGCTGCTATTCAACTCGCTTTGAATGACATCTGAAATCCTGTCGCGATATTGGAAAAACATCATCGCAATGACGGTAGCCGAGCCGAAAAAGGCGAGGGCAAAAAAGGTTGAGATAGCGATAGCAAGCATGTGACAATCCCGTTTGTTCTTTCGATGAACCCTTAATGTTCCATATCTGTTCTCATTGTCAAGCGCTATCTGAAAACCTTCGGGAATTGGCGATGCCGACGTGCATCGACCCCAAGAATCTGTTGCAGTAACCTTAGGAACCTTTTATCTCGTCATTCTTTGGGAACTGATCGATGGTTCAATTTACTCCGCCGACAAAAAGCTCCGTTTCTTCCTTTCCCTCCATTCAGGCCAAATTGGCATCCTGCTCCCAGGTCGTGGGAGAGGCATTTTTCCCGGTCATGGTAAAAGCGCTGGCAGAGGCGCTTTCGGCTCGATGGGTGCTTTTGAGCACGCTCCATCCCGTTGACCACGGCCGGGCCTGTACCGTCGCTGTATGGGACAACGGACCTGCAGAGAATTTCGAATATGATCTGAAAGACAGTCCCTGCGAAAATATAGTGGGCGAGGGCGCCTGCTGTTTTCCCGATAATATTGTCGACCTTTTCCCGCGGGACCAGATGCTGAAAGAAATGGGCGCTGTAAGCTATGTCGGAACGCCATTGCGGCGTTCGTCGGGGGAAGTTCTGGGCCTGCTGTCGGTGCTGGATGAAAAGCCTTTTGAAAATGTAGAACAGGCTTCCGAAGTGATCGAAGTGTTTTCGGGGCGCGCAGCGGCTGAACTGGAGCGGCTGGCGACAGCTTCGCTCAACGAACGGCTCGGGCGGATTGTCGAGGATTCGGTCAGTGAAGTATATATTTTCGATGCGGACAGCTATCAATTCGAGCTGGTTAACCGGGGAGCCCGGGAAAATCTCGGCTATTCGATGGAGGAGCTTCGTCAACTGACGCCCTGGGATATCAAGCCGCAATTCACCAAGGACGAATTCATCCAGCATGTGACGCCGCTACGGAACGGCGAGGTTGCCAATCAGCTATTCGAAACGCAGCATCGGCGAAAAGACGGTTCCGTTTATGACGTTGCGGTGCAGGTGCAGTTTTTCCCGGGCATTGAAAATCTTTTTTATGCTTCGATCAGCGATATCACCGATCGAAAACGGGCTGAAGAAGCGCAGGCGCATCTTGCAGCGATTGTCTCCTGCTCCAGCGAAGCGATCATATCCAAGACTTTGGACGGGACGATCAAAAGCTGGAATAGCGGCGCGCAAAAGATCTTCGGCTATTCGGCAGAAGAGATGATCGGCAAATCCATTCGCCTGCTCATTCCTGCAGACCGGCAGAATGAAGAGGAAGATATACTCGCGCAGATTAGTCGCGCCGAGCAGGTCAATAATTACGAAACGGTGCGCTTGTGCCGCGACGGGCGGGAAGTAGACGTGTCTGTCACGGTTTCGCCGATTTTCGATTCTGCAGGCAAGATCGTTGGCGCATCAAAAATTGCCCATGACATAAGCGATAGAAAACTCGCAGAAGCGCGCGAGCAACTGCTTATGGGAGAGGTCAACCACCGGGCGAAAAACATGCTGACGCTGGTGCAGGTGATTGCCCGCCAGACCGCCGCAAATGACGCTCACACGTTCGCGCAGCGTTTTGACGAACGCATTCTCGCGCTTTCCGCGAGCCATGATGTTCTGGTGAACAGCTATTGGCAGAATGTGCCGCTGGATGAACTCGTCAGATCGCAGCTGGGCCATTTTCAGGACATATTCGGAGCGCGGATAAAATTGTCAGGGCCGTCGCTCAAGATCACCGCTCCGGCCGCTCAGGCGATTGGCATGGCGTTGCACGAACTCGCTACAAATGCTGCGAAATACGGCGCGCTGTCTAATGATGAAGGTACGATCGAGATCGACTGGAAGCTCGACGGAAGCGACGTCTCCGAGCAACGGCTGTTGCTGGATTGGATCGAACGGGGAGGGCCGGAAGTCACGAAACCGTCCCGGAACGGTTTCGGCTCCACGGTGATTGACCAGATACTGGAAGCCAGCATTAATGGCGATGTCACCTTGGACTGGCTTCCGAGCGGCCTTGTCTGTCATGTAAGCTGCCCCGCCGAGAAGGTTCTCGATAATCTGGAGATATCGAGCCAGCAATCGCGGGTTGCTTCCCATACGGGGCAATCGTCAACTTCCGATTCCCGGCGCATTTTGGTTGTGGAGGATGAAATACTGATTGGGATGGAAATATCCGAAATATTGAAAGCTGCCGGATTCGAAATTTTTGGCCCGGTAGCGACGGCTGCCGGCGCGCTTGCCATATTGGAAAATCAGATGTGCGATGCTGCGGTGCTGGATATCAATCTGGGCAAGGAGACATCGGCGCCCATTGCCAAGCTGCTTTCTGAAACGGGAACGCCCTATCTCTCGATCTCGGGCCGCAGCAGGGAAGACCGGCCTGCCGTATTTAGCAATTCTCCTCATCTCGCCAAGCCGATTCAATCGGCGCTCCTGGTTAAGGAATTGGGGCAGTTGCTTGAACCGGCGGCAAATGAGGGCATTCGCCAAGCCCATTGACCGGAATATGCAGGGTACTGTCATATGATTTGCGGGATCTGGTTGTGCGTCTGTCGTCAACGGATCCATTATGCGATGGTTATCGAGAAGTTCTCGTCTTCGCGCAAAATATGGTTGCATTTTTCTCCGCTTCACCTTAACGGCACGCTCATTCCACATGGAAAGCACTCATACCGGTGCCGATAGCGGTCTTTCAGGT
>JBALUX010000073.1:0-13738 GCA_036963725.1 Parasphingorhabdus sp.
CATGAAAATCGGCACGATCCGGGACCTGATTGCCTATCGCCTGCGCCACGACCATCTGACCGAGCGCCGCGAAGAAGCCCGTTTCACCAGCCGCTGGGGCGGGGAATGGAATGCGATCACTTTCTACAACAGCGCAACCGAGAGCGAGCAGATCGTGCTGCAGAAGGGCCATGTCGATCCCGACAAGCCGACTCTGGTGCGGATGCACGCTACCACTATCTTCCCCGATCTGTTCGGGCAGGATACCGGCCGTGCCAATATGCTGCAGGAATCGATGAAGATCATCGGCGAGGAAGGGTCCGGCATCATCGTCTTCATCAGCCCGCGCGTACCCGACTTTTATTCGGCCCAAGTCCGCAGCCTTGGCGGTGGCAAGCCACCCCAGATGGATCAGCTGCGCGACTATGGCGTCGGCGCACAGATACTCAGCGAACTGGGTGTCCATGATATGGAGCTGCTGACCAATACCAGCCATGACATGGTCGGGCTCGACGCCTTTGGCCTGCGGATTGTCGGACAGCGGGCGGTACCCGCCGAGGACAGCAAGGAACTGGAGAAAGCCTGACCGGCTCGTCATCCTGAATCTATTTCAGGACCACCAGCGAACATCCATCAGATCCTGAAACGAGTTCAGGATGACGAATTTGAAAGAGACATAAAATGGCAAAATTCCTGATCGTCGAAGCGCGTTTTTACGACAATCTCAACGACATGCTGATCGAAGGCGCAACCGATGCGCTGAAGGCGGCCGGTCATGAACATGAGGTCATCACGGTACCCGGCGCGCTGGAAATTCCGGCCGCCATATCCATGGCGATCGACAGCGACCTCTATGACGGCTTTGTCGCGGTCGGCGTGGTGATCCGCGGCGAGACCTATCATTTCGAGATCGTGGCGGGTGAAAGCGCGCGCGGCATCATGGCGCTGACCATGGACGGCGCAGCCATCGGCAACGGTATTATCACGGTAGAAAATGAAGAACAGGCGCTGGCCAGAGCGGACAAGAGCCGCAAGAACAAGGGCGGCGAAGCGGCGCAGGCGGCTATCGCAATGTACGAATTGGGAATGAAGTTTACCGCCTGAAACGACAGCGGGCACGATCGCTCGTGCCCGCTGCCTCTATAATATAAGGCGTTATTGGGTGCCGGCAATTGCGGCCTTGAATTCGTCTTCGGTCATCGTGATGGTGACGCCGCCATCGGCTTGCGTCATGAAGGCCGCGACGGGCAGTTTCACTGCCTGGCCGTCATGATCGACGGTCACATATTCGGCGTCTTTTGCCTCAATAGTACCAATCACCGCCGCTCCGGTTACGGATTTAACTTCGGTGCCAGGGGTCAGACCGGCCAGCAATTGTGCTTTGGCATCGGCAGCCGCTTTTTCGACGGCGCTATCCAGATCAGCCTTTGTCATCGTGATCGACAGGCCATTTTCTGCCTTGGCAAAAGCCTCGGGCGAGAGCGCAGCCTTGTTATTGCCGGTATCGAGAACCACGGCACCACCGGCAACGGACTCAACCGTACCGACTTCACCGCCATTGGGTCCGAAAACCTTCATGCCGGCCTCGACTTCGACAGCCGGAGCGGCATCCTGCGCCAGGACCGGGGTAGCCGCGAGCAGCGCGGTGCCGGTCACTAGGGTCAGAAATTTCTTCATATTTTACTCCTTGGAATTACTAAAAATGGCATTTTTTCGTACAGCAAGCTGGCTAAAAAACGACAGCCAGTTTTGTTAAGGCGATTGAGGCGAGTCGACGCATGGGCAGGATGAAAGACAATTATGCCGTCATCGGTCCCGAGAGGCCGACTACGGAAGAGCCGGCCCCTGCGTCAATCCCCGTACCAATCAGGCCGCTTTCTGGGTGCGTTTATGCAGGCCTTCCCGGACCTCTTCGATAATCTTGGCGCTGAATGCGTCGAGATCGCCGGGATTGCGTGACGTAATCAGGCCGTTGTCGACCACCACTTCGCTATCTTCATATTGCGCACCGGCATTGATCAGGTCGGTCTTGATCGAGGGATAGCCGGTAACCTTGCGGCCCTGCACCAGATCCGCCTCGATCAAGAGCCATGGCGCGTGACAAATAGCGGCGATCGGTTTGCCGGCGTTGAAAAAGGCCGTCACAAAATCGATGACCTTGTCCTCTACCCGCAGGATGTCCGGGTTCATCTGTCCGCCGGGCAATACGAGTGCGTCAAAATCGCTTTCCTTGGCCTGGTCCACGGTCATGTCGACTGCGACGCTTTCGCCCCAGTCCTTCTCGTCCCAGCTTTTGATCGAACCGGATTCGAGCGACACGATGGTGATTTCTGCGCCAGCGTCGGTGAGCTGTTTTCTGGGTTCGAAAAGCTCGGATTTTTCAAAACCGTCGGTCGCCAATATTGCTATTTTTGCGTTGGAAATGTTCGTCATTTCTGTCGTCCTTTCGTTGGGGGTTATGACGAGTCTACGCGGCGGGAAGCGGATTGGTTCCGGCTTTGCAGATGTCGGGCCGGATGCCGGGCCGGATGCCGGGTCGCCTGCTTTTCCTGTCGGATCCGTTTATGGCAGCAATCTGTAGCCATCCCTTTTTCTCCGTTCTTTCCACCAGTTAAACGGAACCAAATGAAGGTCGGGACGTAATCATTATCAGGAACCGCGCTCCGCCAGTTCGTCGAGCGCACCAGAATGAAAGGAAGATTTTATTATGACGGCAACAATCAAATCTGCAGAACTCCGCGAGATGAAAAGCGATATCAAAAAGGCTGACCGCGCCACGATGGCCGAGAAGCTGGGCGAAGCTCTGGCCTCTACCTATGTGCTCTATCAGAAGACCCAGGCGGTGCACTGGAATGTGACCGGCCCGCAATTTCACGGTGTCCACAAGCTGACAGAAGCCCAATATGAGGATCTGGCCGCCTCGATCGACGAAATTGCCGAAAGGATCCGGGCTCTCGGCGCGAAGACGCCGGTTGGCCTGTCCACCTATATCGAGAATAGCGCGATCAAGGACCAGGTGAAATATGGCGATGTCGAATCCATGCTCAAGCAGCTGTCGGAGGATACGCTCACCGTGGCTGACCAGATGCGGGAATTTGTCAAAACTGCGGAAGAGGCCGACGATGTTTTTACGGCGGATCTGCTGACTGCGCGGATCGGAGTGCTGGAAGAATCGTCGTGGATGCTGTCGGCCAGCATGTAGCCCGCCTCCGCCATTAAAATTCAGGAAGAATCTATGAAAAAACAATTGGACAAGACCAGCGCCCGCCAGGGCTTCACCACCCGCCACATGATCATCGTGCTGGGCGTATCGACCGTATTTGCGATCGTCGCGCTAGCCGCTGTGACGGGCTTTTTCTGAACCAGTTTCCAAGCTTGCCAAGTGCGACTTGCCCGCTCCTGTGTCATGCCGGGGCGGGCTTTTTTTTAGCGTTAGGCCGATTGATCGGCTGCTAGCGCCTTCATTTCCTGTCTGAGCGCCTGAATCTCTGCCAGTATCTCGTTTCTCTGGGCTGCTTGCTCCTCGTCTGCTTCCTCGTGCATCGCATTGACGATGATCGCGATAAACAGGTTAAGCACGACAAAGCTGGTGACCAGCACGAAGGGCACGAAAAACGCCCAGGCCCAGGGATAGACTTCCATGATCGGGCGAACGATGCCCATCGACCAGCTTTCCAGCGTCATGATCTGGAACAGCGAATAGAGCGAAGCGCCGATCGACCCGAACCATTCGGGAAAGGCGCCCCCGAACAGCTTTGTCGCCATCACCGCTGCGATATAGAAGACCAGCCCGAGCAATATGATCACCGTTCCCATCGAAGGGATTGCCGCAAACAGGCCCTGCACCACCTTACGCATTTTGGGCATCGCCGAGATCAGCCGCAGGGCACGCAATATCCTGAGCGCGCGCAGGACCGACAGGCTTCCTCCCGTAGGCAGCAACGCCACTGCGACAATCACGAAATCGAAGATATTCCAGCCGTTTTTGAAAAAACGCGACCGGTAGACGAATAGCTTGAGCAGGATTTCAACAACAAAAACCCCGATCGCGATTGTGTCTATGGCACCCAGCACAATCCCGAACCGCTCCGTCAGCAAAGGCGATGTCTCCATCCCGATGACGATCGCATTGATGACAATCACCGCCATGATCGCATTCTGAAAACGCGATGATTCAATCAATATCCTAAGTTTTTCAACCACAAGCTAGCCTCGTTGACAAATGCTGCTGTTTGCAACCGGGATCATTTGGTCGCGCAGCGGCCGCCAATCAAGACAAGCTTTTCATCGCCAGCGATAGAATATTGCCGATGGTCGCGCTTGGCTATTCCGGCTTGGTCAGCTTCAATATGAATCGGTCGGTCTTGCCGCGAGTGGCCGGATCAAAGACATTTTTCATATGATCATCGTCCGTTCCGGCGAGCAATTCGTCATTGCGTTCCACCGTGAACCCGGCGGCTTCCGCTGCTGCGACCGCCAGAGCCGGATCAATCCGGTGAAAGGCTTTGTTGTCGCCTTCGGGATCGCCGGCATGATCGATGACGCCGAGCACCCCGCCCGGTTTCAGCTTCGCCTTCAGCGCCAGCAGCATCCCGATTGCCGCCGGGGCACCGAAACCATTGTAGACATCATGAAAATTGAGCGCGGTAATCGCAACATCAATGCTGTCATCCGGCACGCCGAGATCGGTGATCTCGCTGTTGAGTCGCTCGATCTGGGACAGATTGTTGGCCGCCAGACGCGCGGCTATTTCCTTTTCATAAGCACCATCGCGTAGCTGCAGCGCTGCCGCCGGGTTCTGCGCATAGACCTTGCCTTCCGGTCCGGTGGCAATTGCCGCCGCGACGCTATACCAGCCGCCGGAGGCGATCAGGTCGAGCACGCTATCGCCTCTTTTCAGACCAAGAAAGGACAGTACTTCTGCTGGTTTGCGGCTGGCGTCGCGGGCCTTGTCTTCTTCTGACCGGCCTGCTGCAGCGGTCAGCGCGGCATTGGTGATGGCGACATCAATGCCCGTCTTTTCATGAGCTTCATGATGCTTGGCGAACACCGGCAAGGGCGCAAGGGCAGTGGCTGCAAGACAAATAGTCGATAATCTGAGCAATGTTCTTTTCATGGCGGCTCTCCTTTCCGGGGAATGTTCATCAACCCCGGAATTTGGTCAAGCATTATGCGATGGACCTCACTTCTCCTGACCTCTTGCATCGCGAACGGGCTTGACCAAATCCATCCGTTCTATATTTTAGAACAAATCATGAACAATATCGATTCGGATTCGGACGGGGCTTTCGGGCTTTCACCGGACACCCCTTCTGCTGTGCCCCCGGCGACACCAGCGAAACCCTCTGTCTTGCGGGCACGGCTCGCCAGGATATTGGCGGCGTCCGGCGTAAGGACGGCGGAGGACGATGGTCTGCCATCGCATTTCGGCTTTGGCGTCGACAGGATCGACGGGGCCTTGCGCGGCAATGCGGGAGTCGACGGCCTGCCGCGGGCGGCGCTGCATGAACTGCATGCCGTGAGCAAGGATGACCGGACCAGCACAGCGGCGATGGCGCTGCTGATGGCCCAGCGTTGCCGGAAGCTGGATCAGGAAGAACGACCGATTTTGTGGATCAGCGAAAGCGGCGAAGCACGGCGGCAGGGCCGGCTCTATCCGCCGGGACTGGCGGAACTGGGGATTGATCCCGACAGCATCATCCATGTCGATGCGCCCGACAGTATCGCAGCGCTGCGCGCGGCAGCCGACGGCGTGCGGTCTTCGGCGATGGCAGCGGTGATTATCGAACTGTCGGGCAAAAAGCCCAAAGGCCTCGATATGACAGCTACCCGTCGCCTGTCGCTATCGGCGCAGAAATCGGGCGTGCTCAGTCTGGTCCTGCGCTCCGGCAGCGATCCGGACAATCCCCTGCCGACCGCGGCCTTCAGCCGCTGGCAGATCGCCGCCGCGCCTTCGCTCGCGCTGGAGGCCAATGCTCCGGGCCATCCTGCTTTCGATATCAAATTGCTGCGCCATCGCAGCGGGCTTTACGGGCTGAGCGCCCGACTGGAGTGGAACCGTGAGAATCAAATCTTCCGCGAGCAGCACAGCGAGCAGAGAGCGCCGGACACTGGCGCTGTCCCTGCCCTGGCTGCCGTCCGAGCGGATCATCAAGGCACACGGGCCGCCTGACCATCCCTTTGCGCTGACCGAGAAAATCCGCGGCGCGATGGTGATCATGGCGGCGGACAGGCAGGCCGTATCGCTGGGTCTCGGCCCGGGGATGAAGCTTGCCGACGCAAGGGCGCGGGTGCCGGATCTGCTTGCCTTTGACCATCAGCCGCTGGCCGATGCCGATCTGCTGTCGCGGCTGGCCGAAGCCTGCGAGCGTTACACGCCGATGGTCGCGGTCGAGCCGCCTTATGCGCTGATCCTCGACATTACCGGCGCGGCGCATCTGCACGGCGATGAGGAACGGCTGGCGCAGGATGCCGAGGACCGGCTCGATGCAGCGGGCTATAGCGCTTGTTGGGCTCTGGCCGGAACCGCCGATGCCGCGCTGGCGCTGGCACGGCACGGCCTGAAGGAAGGTGCGGAGGCGCAGCTGCCGGTGAGCGCGCTGGCCATGGACGCAAAGACCCACCAGTCGCTGGAACGGGCCGGGCTCTATCATATTGGCGATCTGGCCGAACGGCCCCGCGCCAATCTGGCGGCGCGGTTCGGGATGGAGCTGACAGTGCGGCTGGACCGGATATTGGGGCTCGAGGACCGGCCGATCGACCCGCTGCGCCGGATCGGCAATGTCGTCACCGAGCGACGCTTTGCCGAGCCCTTGACCCATATCGATGGCGCGCTGGCCTGCCTGTCGGAATTATTTGCCGAAGCCTCCGAACGGCTCAACGAGCGCGGCCAGGGCGCGCGGATGATCCGGATGATGCTGTTCCGCTGCGATGGCGATGTCGCTCGGCTCGGTCTGGAAACCGGCGCGCCGACCCGCGATGCAGCCCTTTTCAAACGGCTGCTGCGCGAACGGATCGAGGCACTCAACGACGAAATCAACCCCGGTTTCGGCTATGATCTGATCCGGTTGAGCATTGTTGCTTCGGAAGCGCTCGCGCCGCAGCAGTTGCGGCTCGAGGGCGGCGAGGACCGGCGCGGCGATGAGGTCGCTCTGGTCAGCCAGCTCAGCACCAGAATGGGCCGTGACCGGGTGCAGAAATTTGCTGCCGCCGACAGCCATATTCCCGAACAGGGCCTGCTCGCCCTGCCCGCGCTCAACACCCCGCCGCCGGTGCCGTGGCAGCGGCAGTCTCCCGACAATCCACCGATGCGACCGCTGCACATGTTTGACCCGCCGCAGCGGGTGCAGGTGATCGCCGAAGTCCCCGACGGCCCGCCCTATCGCTTCACCTGGCGGCGCAAGAGCCACCAGGTGATCCGCTATGAAGGCCCCGAGCGCATCGCCTCGGAATGGTGGCAGCGCAAGGACGGACAGCAACCCGGCAAGGGCGGCCTGACCCGCGACTATTATCGCGTCGAGGATGCCCGCGGCCGGCGCTACTGGCTGTTCCGGCACGGGCTTTATGGCGAGGAGAAGGCGAACCCGGACTGGTATGTGCATGGGCTGTTTGCGTAAAATCGGACGGATAGAGATCGCGTCATTGCGAGCGCAGCGAAGCAATCCAGTGCGGCGTTCAGAGGCTCTGGATTGCCGCGTCGCCTGCGGCTCCTCGCAATGACGATATTTGCCGAGCTCGCGGCCTCCACCCATTACAGTTTCCTGCGCGGGGCCTCCTCCCCCGCCGATATGGTGATGCAGGCGATGGCGCTCGGCATGACCGGGATTGGTATCGCCGACCGCAACAGCGTCGCCGGTGTCGTGCGCGCCCATGCCGCCCTGCGGCGCGCGCGCGAGGATGCGGCGGAAGAAGGGCTGGAGTTACCCGCGTTCAAGCTGATCGTTGGATCGCGGCTGGTCTTTGCCGATGATACGCCGGAAGTGATTGTCTATCCCCGCAACCGGCGCGGCTGGGGGCGGCTGACACTGCTGCTCTCGACCGGCAATTTGCGGGCGGAGAAGGGGGATTGTTTTCTCTATGCGGCGGATTTGCTGGAATGGTGTGACGAGGACTGGGCCTTAATCATCCTCCCTGAAGCGTCAGCTTCGGGGAGGGGGACCGTCAGCCAGAGCGCAGCGGCGGCTGATGGTGGAGGGGCCGGTGACGGGGTTGCTACATTAAGGGTACCCCTCCACCATCCTTCGGATGGTCCCCCTCCCCCCGCTCCGCGCGGGGAGGAAATTTTTGGGCGGCTCCGCTCCCGCACCCCCCATATCTGGCTGGGCGCGGTCATGCCGCGTTCCGGGCCGGACAAGCGTCATCTCGCCAGACTACATGATCTCTCCGAAACGACCGGTATCCCGCTCATCGCCACCAATGACCCACTCTATGCAACCCCCGAGCAACGCCCGCTCCACGACATTCTCACCTGCATCGCCGAGAAGACGACGATCGCCAAGGCCGGACGCCTGCTCGCCGCCAATGCCGAATGTTTTCTCAAACCACCGTCAGAAATGGCGCGCCTGTTCCGGGACTATCCGGAGGCGCTGGCCGAGACGCAAAAGCTGCTCGACCTGATCAGCTTCACACTCGACGAACTGAGCTATCATTATCCCGAAGAACCGGTACCCGAAGGCTGGACGCCGCAGGGCTGGCTTGCCCGTCTGACATGGTCCGCCGCTCACGCCAGCCATGGCGAAACCCTTCCTGAACGGTTGCGAGCGAAGGTCGAAGAGGAATTGCGGCTGATCGAGAAGATGGAATATGCGCCCTATTTCCTGACCGTCCACGATATTGTCAAATTTGCGCAAGACCAGAAGATCCTCTGCCAGGGGCGCGGGTCGGCGGCGAATAGCGCGGTCTGTTACCTGCTCGGTATCACCTCGGCCGACCCGATGGAACATGACCTGCTCTTCTCGCGCTTCATTTCCGAAGAGCGCCGCGAACCGCCCGACATTGACGTCGATTTCGAACATGAGCGGCGCGAGGAAGTGATCCAATATATATACAGGCGCTATGGTCGCCACCGCGCCGGGATCGCCGCGACCGTGATCCATTATCGCTCGCGCAGCGCGGTCCGCGAGGTCGGCAAGGCGCTTGGTCTGTCGGAGGATATTACCAGCCGCCTGTCGAGCACCGTGTGGGGCAGCCATTCGAGCAAGGCGCCCGACAATCGCTTTGCCGAAACCGGGCTCGACCCGGACAATCCCGAGATCAAACGGGTCGGCGACATGGTGCGGCAGATTCTGGAATTCCCCCGCCACCTGTCGCAACATGTCGGCGGCTTCGTGCTGACCCAGGACCGGCTCGACGAGACCGTGCCGATCCACAATGCGGCGATGGACGACCGCACGTTCATCGAATGGGACAAGAACGATATCGACACGCTCGGCCTGATGAAGGTCGATATATTGGCGCTCGGCATGCTGACCTGCATCAGGAAAGCGTTTGATATGCTGGAGAGCATCAACATCCTCCCTGAAGCGTCAGCTTCGGGGAGGGGGAGCACGCGAAGCGTGGTGGAGGGGTCCCGGCTTCAACCAGATGCCCCTCCGTCACGCCTTCGGCGCGCCACCTCCCCAAAGCTGCGCTTCGGGGTAGAAAAATGGAGCCTCCAGAATGTACCGCATGAAGACCCGACAACCTATGACATGCTGTGCAAGGGCGACAGTATCGGGGTTTTCCAGGTCGAGAGCCGGGCCCAGATCAACATGTTGCCACGGCTGAAACCGCGCGAATTTTATGATCTGGTGATCCAGGTGGCGATTGTCCGGCCGGGACCTATCGAGGGAGAAATGGTTCATCCCTATTTGCGGCGGCGCTCCCGCGTCGAGAAGGTGACCCTGCCCTCGCCAAAGCCGCCGCATGATCCGGATGAACTGAAGTCGGTGCTCGGGCGGACATTCGGCGTGCCCCTGTTTCAGGAACAGGCAATGAAGCTGGCGATCGTCGCCGCCGATTTCTCGCCCGCCGATGCCAATAAACTACGCCGCGCGATGGCCACCTTTCGCAATGTCGGGACGATCCATCATTTTCAGGAAAAGATGATCGAGGGCATGACCGCCAAAGGCTATGAACGCGATTTCGCCGAGCGCTGCTACAAGCAGATTCAGGGCTTTGGCAGCTATGGCTTTCCCGAAAGCCACGCGATCAGCTTTGCCCGGCTGGTCTATGTCTCGAGCTGGATCAAATGCCACCATCCGGCGGTGTTCGCGGCGGCCTTGCTCAACTCGCAACCAATGGGATTTTATGCACCGGCACAGCTGGTCCGGGATGCGCGCGAGCACGGGGTGGAGGTGCGGGAGCCGGATGTGAATTTCAGTGACTGGGATAATCGGGTGGAAAAAAATATCCTCCCTGAAGCGCCAGCTTCGGGGAGGGGGACCGTCAGCCAGAGCGCAGCGGCGGCTGATGGTGGAGGGGCCGGCGGTACGAGCGCTGCTTCGCGACGGCCCCTCCACCATCCTTCGGATGGTCCCCCTCCCCACGCTTCGCGCGGGGAGGATATCTTCCTCCGCATCGGGCTGCGCCAGATCGACGGTTTCCGTGAAGCATGGGCCGAACAAATCCTCGCCGCCCGCCCCTTCAAGACCATCGAAGAACTCGCCCACAAAGCCAGCCTCCCGGCCCGCGCGCTGCGTCTGCTCGCCGACGCCGATGCCTGCCGGTCGCTGGGGCTCGACCGGCGGCAGGCCTTGTGGGAAGTGCGCCGGACTCCGGTCAATACATTGCCGCTGTTCGAGGCCGCACAGGCGAAGGAACTGGGACAGGAAGCGGACGCGAATCTGCCGGCCATGACCAAGGGCGAACATGTCGTCGCCGATTACCAAAGCGTCCGCCTGTCGCTGAAAGGCCATCCGATGGAATTCCTGCGCGAACGCTTGCGGGAAATGGGCGTGCTCAGCTGCGCGGAACTGGCGCGGGCCAAAAACGGCTCGCAGGCAAAAGTCGCCGGCGTCGTCCTGATCCGCCAGCGGCCCGGCAAGGGCAATGCGGTTTTCATCACGCTGGAGGATGAAAGCGGGGTCGCCAACCTGCTGCTCTGGGCCAGCCGCTTTGAAAAAATGCGCCGTCCGGTGATGGCGGCGCGGCTGATGCTCGCTACTGGCGAAATCCAGCGTAGCGTCGAGGGCGTTACCCATCTGATGACCAGCCGAGTGGAGGATTACACCTTCATGCTGGACGATATAAGCGATCGCGACCGGCCAGATATGCCGATGTCCCGCGCCGACGAGGTCAAGCGGCCGGTCTATCGCAACGAGGACCGCTGGGCGGCCCGGGAAGAAGATCATGCGGCAGGACCACGGCCCGCCTATCCCCGCCACGGCCATCCGCGCAATGTCAGGATATTACCGAAGTCGCGTGATTTTCATTAAACTAGCAGAAACAGGCTCTTATCCCCGCGAGCAGGTCACCCGTTGGCCGCGTCAAGTACGACGGTTTCTTCTGCCACCGCGCCCTGTTCTTCGACGTAGGAAAGCAGTTCCACCGCGGTCATCGGCATGCCGAACAGATAGCCCTGCACCATATGCGTTCCGACCCGTTTCGCGATGACCAGCTGGATTTCATCCTCGACCCCTTCAAGGAGGCAGTCGACGCCGAGCGTTCTGGCCATTCCCACCAGCGAATGGAGGATCTTCTCGGTCATCGGATCCGCCACATCCTTCATGAAGGAACGGTCCACCTTCAGCTTGCTGATCGGCAGCGTCCGCAAATAGCTGAAATTGGAATAGCCGGTACCGAAATCGTCGAGCGCCAGCGGATGACCCAGTGCCGCCAGGCGCAACATGTTGCTGCTTGCCTTGTGCGTATCCGCCATCATCGCCGTTTCGGTGACCTCGAATTCAAGCAGGGCCGGGTCCAGTCCGCTGGCTTCGACCTGCGCGATAATCTGGGCAATGATCGGATCGGAAATAAGGTCATGGCCGGAGAGGTTTATCGAGAGCGGAATCGGGTCCTTCCAGTTTTTGAGGGCAGCAATCGCCTGTTTCAGCACAGCCAGGGTGATATTGGCAATCAGCCCGCTTTCCTCGGCAACCTCGATGAACCGGGCGGGCATGATATCGCCAATGACCGGACTATTCCATCGGGCAAGCGCTTCCGCACGGACAATCCTGTTTTGCCCCAGATCGAATTGCGGCTGGAACAGCAGTTCGATTTCGGTGTCGAAATCGGCCACACGCAGCGCCTGTTCGATCCTGAAACGCTCTGCTGCAACCTCGGCATGGTCATCGCAAAAGACGACCACTCTGTTTTTGCCATGCTTTTTCGCGTGCAACAATGCGTAGTCGGCATCCCGGATAAGCTGCGCGTCATCTTCCGCCGGGTCAATCTGGTGACAGCCGATGGATGCGGAAATCTGGACCAGTCGATCCTCGATCAAATATACCCGGGCGACATATTCCAACAGGCCCCGGCACCAGGCTTCGACGATGCACGGTTCCGCGCTGTTGGGAAGGATGATGTTGAATTCGTCACCTCCCATGCGGCTGAGATGCGCCTTGGCCCCGCAATAGTCCTGCATGCGGATCGCGACGGCTTTCAGCAGCTCGTCACCGATCAAATGGCCGTAACCGTCATTCACGGCCTTGAAGCCATCCAGATCGAGCAGGACAAGCCAGGTCGCAAAGCCCGCGCCTTTATCGCCCTTGCTTTTCTGGAAGGTTTCAAAGAAAGCACGCCGGTTTGGCAAGCCGGTCAGGCTGTCCGACAGCGACAGATGACGCATTTCCTCGCTGAGCTTCTCCGCTTCTTCCAACCGGTTTTCCGCTTCATATCTTGCCCAGGCGGTGCGACCGACCGCCCGGCGCAGGAAAAAGGTGATGGCAATGGCAGTCATAGCCGCAGCGGCTGTGACGAAAGCATAGTTGATCAAAAGCTCGGGGGCATTTTTCAACAATGTATAGAATAGTCCGGCAACCACAGCGGCTATCGAGACCAGCGCCTGCTTCATGCTGCTGCAGGCCAGTGCGAAGACCATGACCATGATGATGAAATAGACCAGATCTGTCTGGGCAAATTTGATTTCCATCGCGATCATGACATTTGCCAGCATGAACAAATTGGCAATTGTCGTGACTATATGGAGATTTGCAAAGGCGTTGGGCTTGCGCAGGCCATACCAGAAAAATCCGAGGACGATGCTGGCGACAGCCGAGGCAGCAACAATAGCCAGCAGATCTGTACCACTGTGTACCCCGAAATGCATCAGCGTCATCACAGCATAATAGACAGCAGCAACCCCGAAATACCCCCGGATCATGGGACGGTAGATCTTGGCAACGAACGGACTGGAATCCGAACTGCTTGAGGTGGATGCAATGGTCATATTTTCCAGCGGTAAGCATATCCAACTAAAGTTAATAATCTGTATTTACGTCATTATGTTCCAATAGTTAATGTCGCCCGTTTCTGCGATTATTCAGCCGCCCGCGCCTTTCGAAGCGCGTCGGAGAAAATCGGTACAATATCGGTCACCGGATTGAACCGCAGATCAACGAACCAGATCAATCACAGCAACGCGTCGCCGCACGCCGCCAGTTGCAATGGCGAACGTTCCGGCAATGACCGGATAGTGCTGCAGTCGCAGGATTTTCGCTAAGCTGGAGCTGCCTCGAACTGGCGTTCTCCGCTGCCGAAGACGAGATAGAAGATCAGGCCAAAGCCAGCCACAGCCGCCGCCACCTGAAACACCAGCGCCCATGATCCGGTGACGTCCAAT
>JBALUX010000074.1:0-13731 GCA_036963725.1 Parasphingorhabdus sp.
GGTGATACCGGCAAGCGGCAGGAAAAAGCCGAAATGGTTCGGGAAGTCAGCATAGTCGCAGACCACGATCTCGCCACCAGTCAAGTCTTCGGCATGCAAAGTCTCGCCATCGGTCGCGAGAATGAACTTGGCTTTGGCCGATTGCGTCTTCGGGCTTTCCCGCAGGGCTTTCAGTGTGCCGTCGACCGTGCCCGCATCGCAGGTTGCGATATGGATATGATTCCGCTGAAGAACTGCATCGTCAATATCGCTCTGGTTGCTATTACCGCTTTTCAGCCGTTTGATTGTCGTGGCCTTATTCCCGAATGCCGCCAGAAATTGATAGGGAAATTCAGCAGCATCAAATGGCTGTTCGGCCAGTTCCGAGATGGCTTGTTCGATTTCAACTGCGTTCATATTGTAGCGCTAACTTGGAACGGCAACGGCTGGCAAGAAAGAACGGCTTGAGCATTGAATTATTCACGCGGCGCCGGTCAGTGATTATCGATGCCGGTGCATTTAGTTGGCACGATTGAACAAAGAATTCAGTATTAATCGTAGACCTCAATCTTCAATATTTCGAGATTATTGGAAAAGCGGGAAATATGGCCATCGAAACAGCGAGCTTAAATTGTCAGTAATTTCGAATATGGACTCATTCCACCGTCTCCGAGCCTTGCAAATAATCGCTCCATTTCTGCAATAATATGCGACGCATCTCGATAAACGTGGTCCGCTTATACGCACGCACAACTTTATCGGCCACGACATGTGAGATCGCAGCTTCCGCAACCGGGTCTGGTATCTCCGGCACGTTCTCAGCTGCCCAGTCACGAAACGAACTGCGGAAGCCATGACTGTCGTAGGGGATACCGGCGTCACGTAAAGCCTTGTTGAAAGCATCATCGGAAAGCATTTTGCCTTTGCGGCTCGGAAATAACAAATCTGTTGGTTCCGGCTCGCCTCCAAGTTCCGAACGAATCTGTTGAAGCAACTCTATTGCGCTTGTGTTGAGAGTAACAGTGTGTGCAATTCTTTCTTTCATTAGCCAAGCTGGTCGATGCCAAAGGCGCTCTTCGAAGTCGAATTGGCCCCATTGAGAACCGCGAACTTCTCCGTGGCGCGACGCAGTATATATTTGAAGGAGCATTCCTCTACGAACCAGCGTTGGCGTATTGAGGATCAGAGAAGAAACCCATGGGGGAACTTCTTGATATGGCATTACTTTGACATGCCCGGCCTTGGGTTGCTTTGGAAGGCCGCTGGTAATGGATTTTTGAGGTGCTTCTGTTGATCGCCAACCCTTCGAATGCGAAAAGTTTAAGACTGTTGTAATGCGCTGGCGAACTTTCTTTGCAATCTGGGGCTTGTCACGCCAGATGGGCTCAAGCACAGTGATGATCTCGGCCGAAGTAATTAGATTGACGCTTTTCCCCGCCAATGCTGGATAGGCATGCGTGCTCAAAGAATTGAGAAAAGCCGTTGCGTTCTTGTCGGTCCAACCTTTCTGAAGCGCGCTATGTGCCGCGATGGTCGCTTCTTCAAAAGTTGGAATTTTCTGCCTCTCGCGATCGCGCTCTTCGATTGGATCGAGGCCAGATTTCGCGGCACCTCTAAGCAGCGCCGCCTTTTGCCGCGCTTCCAAAAGCGAAAGCATTTTACGTTGCAGTATTGGAATGTCGACTTCCAGGCTACCGGCGCCAGTCTTGGGCGATGTGTCCACGGTGCCAAGGCCAATATCCTGACGCTTTCCATCAGCCTGAATTCGAAGCACCCATGATTTTGCGCCACTTGGCTTCACAATCAGGTAAAGGCCCTCGCCGTCCCCATGCTTTCCAGGCTTCGCGTTCCTGACCGCTAGTGCAGTAAGTTTTGGCATAAATTGCCCCCCTATTCGTTCCCACACTGTGATGCGACTAGAGGCCATTGTCAACGAACAACCGCGGATTACAATTGACTTGATTTCTTGGATTTTGGCTTACTAAACGGCGGGATACGAACATCAGCGAGCATAAAGTTCGAATCCTCACGGGGGATCCAGTTTTCCCTTTTACATCGAGAGTTTGGTGTCGACATCGCCCTGATGCTCTGTCGTTAAACGCCCGCCTCGATCACAAACGCATCGAAGCGACAAACGAGTGATCGCTTGCCGCTTCGACGGTATTGCTATTGTGGCGTCACGGCGCGCTTATTTTCGCCGCAAGCGCTGCAGTTCCGGCCTGCTCTTAGCCCGAGACCCGGTCCCAGTAGCGCAATTTCCTGCATTGGGTCAGGAAGCCCGCAGCGTCCTTCTTCGCTCCGATTTCCACCACGCCGTCGTCCATCTTGTCTGCAATACCCGCCGCTTTCAGCAGCGGCATTGCACCTTCGGAATAGGCGATGAACTTGACATGGGCGAAGGCGTCGCTGACGAAATCCTGGCTCGGCTTGTTGGTCGCCAGCTTCTCGGCTGCATCCTCGGACATGACCAGGGCGACGGCATCAAACACAACAGACGGGCCACCATCGATCTTCTCGTCCGCCGGCATCATCTTGCCGTCTGACAGTTTCGCGCCAGCGATATGCGGCGCGATGATCGCGGTGGTGCCGCCTTCATCCTCGACCGCCTTTTTCAAAGCCTTGACCAGATCGGCATCGCCGCCCTCGGCGATATAGATGCCGAGCTTGCGGCCCGAGAAGCTTTCCGGCGGGTTTTTGAGCATGCTCAGCGCGTCCGAAACCGGCAGATCGTCAACCGGCTTGCGCGCGGGTTTGATCTTGTCGGGCAGCTTGTCCATGCCGATGCCGTCGGCGACATTTTTCGCCAAATCATCGTCGATATTGCGCAGATGGCCAACCATGCGCTCGCGGATCGCAGCCTTGCCCACCTTGGAAAGCTCGAAGGTGATCGCCGCGGCAATATGGTCCTGCTCGATCGGCGTCTGGCTGATATAGAATTGCCGCGCCTGGCTATAATGATCGGCGAACATTTCCGAACGGACTCGCTGCTTGGTGCCGTCCACCTCTTCCGGATAGCTTTTGAAACCCTTCGCCGGATCCTCGCGCGGCCCCTCGCCTTCGTCCCAGCTGTTCGGCTCGTAATTGACCCGCCCTTTGGGGTTGGTCATCGCCATATGGCCGTCCTGCTGATAATGGCGCACCGGACATTTCGGCGCGTTCACCGGAATATGGGTGAAATTGGGGCTGCCGAGCCGCTTAAGCTGGGTGTCGAGATAGGAAAAATTCCGGCCCTGCAGCAGCGGATCATTGGTAAAGTCGATGCCGGGCACGATATTCTGGGTGCAGAAAGCGACCTGCTCGGTTTCAGCAAAGAAATTGTCGACATTATTGTCGAGCACCATCTTGCCGATGATCTTCACGGGCACCTGCTCTTCCGGAATCAGCTTGGTCGGATCGAGCACATCGAATTCAAACTCGTCGGCAAATTTGTCATCAAAGACCTGCACGCCCAGTTCCCATTCCGGATAGTCACCGGAATCAACCGCATCCCACATGTCGCGGCGGTGGAAATCGGGGTCCATGCCGTTGATCTTGAGCGCTTCGTTCCAGACCACCGACTGCATGCCCTGCTTCGGTTTCCAGTGGAATTTGACGAAGTGCGATTTGCCGTCTGCATTAACCAGCCGGAAAGTGTGCACACCGAAACCTTCCATGAAGCGCAGCGAGCGCGGGATGGCGCGGTCGGACATCACCCACATGATCATGTGCATCGATTCCGGGCTCAGCGTGACGAAGTCCCAGAAATTGTCATGCGCGCTCTGTGCTTGCGGGAAGCCGCGATCCGGCGCCGGTTTGACCGAGTGGATCAGGTCGGGGAATTTGATCGCGTCCTGAATGAAGAAGACCGGGATATTGTTGCCGACCAGATCCCAGTTTCCTTCATTGGTATAGAATTTCACCGCAAAGCCGCGCACGTCGCGCGCCACATCGGGCGATCCCTTGCTGCCGGCGACGGTGGAGAAGCGGCAGAATAAAGGCGTCTTTTCACCGACCCGCTGAAATATATCGGCGCTGGACAGTTCCGGAATGGCTTCGGTCAGTTCGAAATGGCCATGCACGCCATAGCCGCGCGCATGAACGACCCGTTCGGGAATCCGTTCGTGATCAAAGTGGAAAATCTTTTCCCGCATGACCTGGTCTTCCAGCATCGTGCCGCCGCGGGCATGGGCTTTCAGGCTGTTCTGGTCGTCCGATACGGGCATGCCCTGCTGGGTGGTCATGATATCGTCGTTGCCGGTTGCGGTCTGGCGTGGCTCGCCATTCTCGCCGAGTTTCAGGTCTTTCATGGGCTTTTCCTTCGTTGGGGAACATGTGTCTTCACTCGAACCTACGCAGGTCGGGAAAGATGGTTCACCGGAATAGCCGATAAAATATTCGTCTGGTCGCTACTGCTTTCGCGGCATGGTCAATTCGTCTTGGCCGTAAAGCCGATATGCAGTTCCTTCAGCGAGCGCAGCAGGAAATGCGGATGGATGGCAAAATCATTCTTGCCCTCGATGAACCACATATCCTCGAACCGGTCGACCACCGCCGTAAAGCCCCAGATCAGCTCGCGCCGGGCGAGAGGCGCACCGAGACAATGGTGGACACCGGAGCCGAAGCCCATATGCGCCCCTGCCCGCTTGCGCTCGAGGTCGATTTTCTCGGGACATTCGAACACGCTCTCGTCGCGATTGGCGGCGGCATAGCGAATGTTGAGCAGCGCGCCCTTGGGGATGGTGACGCCGTGCATCTCGACCTCTTCTCCGGCAAAACGCATCAGGCTCTGCACCGGCGATTCCAGCCGCACCATTTCCTCGACAAAGGTCTTCATATATTTGTCGGGATCGCTTTTCAGCTGCTCCCAGACGTCCTTGTTCTCGATCAGCAAGCGAATGCCTGAGGCCAGCGCATTGGTCGTCGTTTCGCTGCCACCGACAAATGTGTCCGCCATCATCTCGGCGTGCAGTTCATTGTCGTTGAGCGGCCTGCCCCATTCCTCGATCACCCGGTTGACCAGTTCGCTGAGCAGGCTGTCATCCGGCTGCTTGCGCAGCCGCTCGAACACCGGATTGAAATAATGCTGCCCCTCGATTTCGCGGTCGACCATTTCCAGCTCGGCTTCCTCGTCGAGCATCATCGATATCCGGTGGAAGAAAGCATCGGTCCAGCTCTTGATCTTCCACATATCCTCGCGCGGCGCGCCCATCTGCTCGCCGATGATATAGAGCGGCAGCGGCACGGCAAACTGGCTGACCCAGTTGCACTGGCCATCGTCGATAAAGCCGTCGATCAGTTCATAGGCGAGATTTTCGACCAACGGATCCATCGTCTTGATCTTGCTCGGCTTGAACGCCTCGTTGAACATCGCCCGCATCTGCTTGTGATTGGGATCATCCCGGCTCGACAGGGTTGGCTCCGGTAGCCAGCCGTTTTCTTCGAACCGCTGTTGCACGACCTTTTGCCGTTCGGTGGCACCGGTCTTGTTGAAGGCGGCAAATTTTTTCGGGCTGCTCGGGAATGTTTCCGGGTCCAGCAATACGCGGCGGACATCCTCATAGCGGGTGATGACGTAGATATCCGTGCCCGGTTGCTTGTAGACCGGCGCTTCGTCGCGCAGCCTCTTATAGGCGTCATAAGGACATTGCTGTGTTTCCACATCGAACAGATTGATCTCGGCCTTGGTCGCCATGTTGTTTCTCCCTAACGCACCTGAATTTTCTCTTCGCCCCATGGTGCAATTTTTTCGGCTTTCTGAAACGCCTCGGGCAGTTCGTCGACCATGTGAAAGGTCGCCGCCAGCCGACCGAAGCCGACAAAAAAGGCGCAGGTCATGCCCAGTTCGACAATCTGTGCTTCGCTGAAATATTTGCGCAGACCGGCATGGACCGCGTCGTCAATCGCCAGATGATCGGTGGCCATGAGCTCGCCATAATGGATCGCCGCTTTTTCTGCGTCGCTGAGATTATCGGCTTCCTGCGGCTTTTCGAGTGAACAAACCGCGCCTTCGTCGACGCCGTCATTGACCGCGTCCGTATAGCGGATCGCCATGCAGCTGCGGCACTGGTTGAAGAACGCGATGCGGAGCCGTACCAGTTCTACCAGCCGCTCCGGCAGACTGCGGCCTGCCTTGAGCGCGCCACCGAATTGCATGAGGCCGAGCGCCTGTTCCGGGCAATGGGCAAAATGGCGGATCAGGCCCTGTTCCAGATCGGTGGCGGCATCGGGATTTACGGCATCCCGTATCCGCGGATCCCATTCCTCCGGCGGCAGTTTCGATATCCGGCTCATCCGATCCCCTCCAATCTGTCAATGATATGGGAGAAGCTTAGATTTTAACGACGGCAAGGAAACTGTCGAATTGGACAAGGGCCGGTCCTGGACAACAGGACCAATGAAAAGGCGAAACTCTATTCCGCTTCAGCGCTCTTGTCATATTTGAGCTCGAGATAGCGGCCACGGATCGAGAGATTGTCGATATCACCTTTGGCGATCTGCTGGGTGACGCCAGAGATTTCTTTCTCGATCAGCGACAGGCCGCCGATCAACTGCTCGTCCGGTGATTTGCCGCTATCATTGGCTTTCCCGCGCATCGAGGGCGGGATCGCCTTATAGCCGTTGATCAGTTCCGGCAGATGTTCGCCGACCAGCTTGCGGACTTCATAGGCGGCAGCGTCTCCCTCATTCAGCTTGTTCAATTGCGGAGAGAGCATGTCGAGCTGGACGCCGATGCCGTTGACGATCTGCACCGCTGGCGCCGGCAGCGCCGGGCGCTGGTTTTCCAGCCAGATTTCGGTCTTGCCGGCCAGTGACTTGAGATCAGACTTCATGATCGTTTCCGGCGTCGGCATTTTCATCTTCGGGAATTTCATCGACGCCCAGATACCGCCAGCGATCAGTCCGGCGGATATCATCACGCCCCAGAAACCGATTCCGCTCAATATACCACCGATGATGCTGGCGCCGACCAGCACGCCAGCCGTCCACAAAGCGGCGCGACCCAGTTTCTTGACGAAATGGCCACGCTTCAGTTGATGGGAGCGATTGCCGATCGAACGCCGGAACTGGGAGTCCCGCAGCGCCCGCGTCGCACCGGCCAATATTTGCTGATTGCTTTCCGACACCAGTCTCTATTCCTCCAGTGCCGAGAGAGGATTTTCAGCTGGTGCTTCCAGCTGGGCCTTCGCCTGTCCCTCGGAACGCGCAATATAGCCTTTTGACTTCTCGATCTCGCCGGACAAGGAATTGACCGTCAACTTCATATTTTCCAATGCTTTCAATTTGAACGTGTCGATATTGTCCATCGTGTCATAGACATTCTGGAAAGCGCGTTGCAGCGTTTCCAGCGGGATGGTCGACGACGCGGCCTGTTCGTGGATCTGGCCGGTCTGGTTTTTCAGCATCTCGCTGGTGCTGTCGATCACGCCCGCCGTTGTGGTGTTGAGCGCGGTGATCTGGTCGAGAACCAGCTTCTGGTTGGTCAGCGCCTGGGCCACGGTCACCCCGGTGCGCAGCGCGCCGACGGTGGTCGTGCTGGCCCGGTCTACGCCCTTGACCAGTTCGACATTGTTGCGCTTGACCAGATCGAGCGCCAGATAGCCCTGCACCGTGACCGCCATCTGCGTGAGCAGATCCTGGGTCCGCTGACGAACATAGAAAAGCGCGCTCTCGCGGATTGCCTTGGCCTTGGCCGGATCGGTCGCGTCCAGTTCAGCGGCCTTGTCTTCCAGCCTCTGGTCCATGACCTTGGAGACATGAATCATCTGCTCGAGCCGGCCCATCGCCGCCCAAAGATTCTTGCGCTCGACATCGATCGCCGCATTGTCCATCAGCAATTCGTCCTTGCCGGAGCGAAGCCGGTCGAGGATCGAGCCGATATGGCCCTGCGCGCTTTTATAGCCGTCGAAATAGTTGCGCATCTTGTTGCCGAACGGAATGATTCCGAAAATCTTGCGTTTCGCGGTCAGATTGCCGCGCTTGCCCGGATCGAGATCCTCCACGGTGCGGCGCAGCTCGGCGAGATCGGAACCGATCCCGCTTTCTTCATCCATCGACCGGATCGGGCGATCGAGAAAGCGATTCGACTGGCCCGCCGCCTCGGCAATTTCCTTGCGGCCCATATTGGTAATCTGGTCGACTTTTTTACCAAATTCGGGACTATTTTGATCCTGAGCGATCAAATCGTCGATAAAAGAGTCTACTTTTTCTTCCAGCTTGGTCTTTACCTCGTCGCCGATGGACACAAGGCCTCCGGCCTTTTCGGGCTCAACGGCAACCACCGGATCTGGCGGGGTCAGTTTCAGGTCGTCGGTCGCGGTGATTGTTTCGGTCGCCATGCTGTTCAGCCTCCCTGCCCCGGCACCAGTGCGGGGCTTTCTCTATAAATGGATGCAAATGCCCCGCTTTTCAAGCGTTTCAACTGCTGTATTAGCAAAATAATACAGTTTTTGTAGAACTGTGCAACATGCTTCCAAATCTTCCAATTTCCAACAAGGCTCAGCCTTCCAGCAATTCCGCCACCTGTGGCGCGATTTTGCCGACGATGATATCAATGCCTTCTGCGGTAGGATGCAGGCCGTCGGGCAGGAATAATTCGGGACGACCGACAACGCCATCCATGAAGAACGGATAAAGCGCGACATCATATTTTTTCGCCAATGCCGGATAGATGATATTGAATTCATCACTGAATTTCGCGCCCAGATTGGGCGGGGCCAGCATGCCGGTAAGCATGACCTGGATGCCGCGATCCTGGAGCTTTTTGACCATCGCGTCCATGTTTGCGCGGCTATCTGCCGGTTTCAGCCCGCGCAGCAGATCATTGCCGCCCAGCCCCAGGATCACCAGATCCGGCTTGCGCGACAGGCTGTCCAGAACGAAGTCCATCCTCCGCAACCCCGCAGCCGTGGTGTCGCCCGACACGCCGGCATTGTGAACCCGAACGTCCTGGCCCGCTGCAATCAGGGCTGCCTGCAATTCAGGCGCAAAGCCCTCCTTCTGGTCCAGACCATAGCCGGCGTAGAGACTATCGCCAAAAGCGACGATCAGGATTTCGGCCTCTTTGGCTTCCGCAATTTGATTGTCGTCGGTTTCCGTTGCGGCCGTTTCTACGTCCTTGAGAACAGCTTGCTCGTCTTCCGGCGCAGGACCACAAGCGATCAAAAGTTGCAGAAATGCCAGTGTGAACCCATATAAGAAAAAATTCTTCAACATCGGATATCCTTACCCCCATGATCCAGAAAAACGCCGCATCGAGCGACGCCGCCACAGTTGAACCCCATATTGCGATTGCAGCCCGAAATGTCACCCTGTCTTTGGGGGAAGGCACAGCGCGGGTCGATATTTTGCGCGGCATTAATCTGTCGATCGAAGAAGGCAAGACGGTTGCACTGCTCGGGCCATCGGGTTCGGGCAAATCATCGCTGATGGCGATCCTTTCGGGCCTGGAGCGAGCGACCGGCGGTACAGTGAATATTGCCGGCGCCGATTTTGGCACGATGAACGAGGATCAGCTGGCGGTCGCACGGCGCGGCCGGGTCGGCATTGTATTACAGGCCTTTCACCTGCTTCCCACGATGACCGCGCTGGAAAATGTCGCGGTACCGCTCGAACTGGATGGCCAGCCCGATCCTTTCGACATTGCGGCGAGGGAACTCACGGCTGTTGGCCTCGGCGACCGGCTCGGCCATTATCCTACCCAACTTTCCGGCGGCGAACAGCAACGCGTTGCCATTGCCCGGGCGATGGCGTCGCGCCCAACGATCATCTTCGCCGACGAACCGACCGGCAATCTTGACGGCACCACCGGCGAAAAGATCATCACCCTGCTGTTCGATCGTCAGAAAGCCACGGCGGCGACTTTGTTGATTATCACCCATGATCCGGAACTGGCCAAACGCTGCGACCGGATCATCGAATTGCGCGACGGCCTGATTGAGCGGGACAGCGCCGCGTGAGCGCTGAACTGAGCAAAGCCTGGGCGATTGCCCGCCGCGACTTGCGCGGCCGCTTTGTCGGGCTCCGTCTGCTGATCGTCTGCCTGTTTCTCGGCGTCGCCACGCTGGCAGCCATAGGCAGTCTGACCAACGCGATCACCGAAGAACTGGCCAATCGCGGTCAGGCGATATTGGGCGGTGATCTGGAGATTGCTGTTGCCCAGCGCGAAGCCACCAGCGCAGAACTCGCAGCCCTCAAGCAGGCTGGGACGTTGTCCGAAACGCTGCGGATGCAGGCGATGGCGCGGCTGCCGGACGGTAGCGACACGCAACTGGTCGAACTGAAGGGCGTCGATGATAGCTATCCGCTCTATGGCAAATTCACACTGGAAAATGGCCAGACCGTTTCTGCGCCGCAGCCGCAGGAAATCTATGTCACCCCTGCCCTGATGCAGCGCCTGTCGCTGGAAACCGGTGACAAAATTGACTTTGGCGAAGCCAGCTTCACTATATCCGGAATCATATCCGAAGAACCGGACCGGCTCAGCGAAGGCCTCTCGCTCGGCCCCGTGGCGATCACATCGCTGGACAGCCTGCGCGCCACCCAATTGATCCAGCCCGGCAGCCTGTTCGAAAGCAAATATCGGCTCAAACTGCCTGAAACAGCGATTCCCCGCGAAGTCGGCGACCGGCTGGCCGAGCAATTCCCCAATGCCTCGTGGGAAGTAAAAACACGCGACGATGGCGCGCCAAGCACGCGGCGCTTTATCGAACGCATGGGCCAGTTTCTGACTTTGGTCGGCCTCACCTCGCTGGTTATCGCTGGCATCGGCGTCGGCAACGGCGTTGCCTCTTATTTGCGCGGCAAGCAGGGCGCGATTGCGACGCTCAAGATTCTCGGCGCAGACAGCGCAATGATATTCCGCATCTATCTTTTCCAGATCATGGCGGTGGCGCTGGGTGCGATTGCTCTCGGTCTCGTAGTTGGCGCCTTGGCTCCGCTCGCAATCATTCAGATCGCAGGCGACGTTCTACCGATCAAGCCGGAATTTGCCCTCTATCCGCTGCCGTTGCTGGTCAGCGCGCTATATGGCCTGCTGATCGCCGTCATCTTCGCCCTGCCGCCCTTGTCGCGGGCAAAAACGATTCCAGCGGCGGGCATCATCCGCGGAGAAGGTAAGTCCTGGCGTCAGATTGATCGACAAAGCTGGATTGGCGTAGGATTGGCGATTGCCGCGATCATCGCGCTCGCCCTCGGCACAGCCAATGAACCTTTATTTTCAGCCTCCTTCATCGGTGCCGCAGCGGCAATCTTGTTACTGCTGACTGCCTTGGGCGCGCTGATCCGCTGGTTGGCAAGCAAGGCACCACGGCCGAAACATCCGTTGCTGCGTCTCGCGCTGACCAGCCTGCATCGACCCGGCGCCCAGACCGGGCAACTGGTTGTGGCCTTGGGATTGGGCCTGACCCTGTTCGCCACGCTGGCCGCGATCCAGACCAGCCTGACCAATGAAATCCGTTCCACCGTTCCCCGTGATGCCCCGAGCTTTTTCGTGCTCGACATTCCGGTCGAGCGCGCTGACGAGTTTCGCTCCAAGGTCGCGGAGACCTCGAGCGATGCGGAAGTGAATATCGTGCCGACATTGCGCGGAACGATCACCGAATTCCGCGGCCAGCGAGTGTCCGAACTGGAAACCCTCCCCGAAGGCGCATGGGTGCTGCGCGGCGATCGCGGCCTCACCTATAGCGCGACCATTCCCGAAGGCAGCGAGATCGTCGAAGGCGAATGGTGGCCCAGGGATTATGACGGACCGCCTTTGGTCTCGGTCGATGAAGAACAAGGCGCGGCCATGGGCCTGAAAATCGGCGACAGCCTGACCGTCAGCCTGCTCGGCGTCGAAATACCGGCCAAAGTGGCCTCCTTCCGCAAGGTCAACTGGCGCAATTTCGGCTTCAACTATGTATTGGTCTTCCCGCCCAGCGTGCTGGCCAATGTCCCGCATAATGTCGCCGCGACGATCCAACTCGATTCAGCAAAAGAAGACAGCCTGCTCAGTATCTTGCCGCAGGAGTTTCCTTCCATTTCGATGGTCAAGGTCAAGGAAATCGCCTCGCAAATCGGCGACATACTCGACCAGATGGCCACCGCCATTGCCGCAGCCGCCTCGATCGCGATCTTCTCCGGCATTGCGGTGCTGATCGGGGCGATCGCCGCATCGCGCCAGGCCCGGGTCTATGACAGTGTGATCCTGAAACTGCTCGGCGCCACCCGCGCGCAGATATTGACAGTGCAGGCGATTGAATATGCGTTGCTCGCATTTCTGCTGTCGATGGTGGCCCTGGGCCTCGGCCTGTTTGCCGGCTGGTTCGTGATCACGCAGATTTTCGAATTTACCTGGCAGCCCGATTGGGGAATCGTCCTGCTGACGCTGGGAATAGGCGCGGTTGCAACGCTTGGAATTGGCTTGCTGGGGTCCATCCCGGTCTTGTCCGCCAAGCCGGCCAGAGCATTGCGAGAACTTTAGATTTTCCCGTTCGTCCTGAGCTTGTCGAAGTGCCCCTATCGCCACGCGCTGACCTTCGACAAGCTCCGTGCGCACGGGCGATGATTCGCTAGTCCTCGTCACCGGCCAAGCGCACGGCGACCGGAGCCGACAGGAACAATTGCGCGAGATGATAGAAAATCAGCGGCAGGATCACGAGACCGGCCCGCTCTGGCGAAAAGATAATCGCCGCCAGCGGCGCGCCTATAGCAACGCTCTTCTGCGCGCCGGAAAATAGCAGCGTTTTGCGATCATTGCGGACGAACCCCATCAAGCCACCCAGCAGCCAGGTCCCGCCAAAGGCCAGCCCCAGCCAGAATAACAGCGCAACCGCCAGCCAGATAAATTCCACGCCGCTGACCCGGCTCCACATCCCGGCGATGATCGCTGCGGAAAAGGAAACATAGACCGCCAGCGCGATCGCGCCCCGGTCGATCCAGCCCGTCAGGTCCTTATGCTGCATCACCCAGGGCCGCAGCCATTTCTGGAAAGTCTGGCCCAGAACGAATGGCAGCACCAATATCGCGGCCAGCTTGATGATTGTATCCGATGTAATTTCGACGCCAGCCGCGCGGGCAAGGAGTGCAAACAACAGCGGCGATAAAAACACCCCGACAAGATTGATAAGCGCGCTCGCCACCACAGATGCCGCGACATTGCCCCTCGCGATCGCGCAATAGCTGGTCGCCGATTGCACAGTCGACGGCAGCACACCCAAAAAAAGAAATCCCAGCGCGACATCGGCGGGCAGGACCTGATCGACCGCCTTGGACAATAGCAGACCGATTCCCAGCATCACGCCAAAGACCCAGACGAATATAGTCCCCTGCAACCGGATATTGCCAAGCCCGGCCCGCACTTCATGCCGTTCGAGACGAATGCCATGCAGCAGAAAAACCGCAAAAATCCCTGCGTTGAACAATATTCCCGCGATATCCTTTGCTGCCCCCTGCACCGGTAGCAGCGTCGCCAAAAGCACCGCTCCGCTGAGCAGCCAGATGAATTTATCATTGAGGATCAGGCGAAGGGTTTGCATCTTGGTTGCGGCAAATGGATTGCCGAAGATGATTTGGCAAGCTTTCTGATGTTGCGGTGCAGCACCAAACAGGCTAAGGGCGCGGCAATATCGGGGCTTTGCTTATGGCCGCCCTTTCCTCTTCTAACGGTAGAATCTAATATGTCCCTTCGCAATATCGCAATCATTGCGCACGTTGATCACGGCAAAACAACCCTGGTTGACCAGCTTTTCCGCCAATCCGGTACATTTCGCGACAATGAGCGCGTGGAAGAACGGG
>JBALUX010000075.1:0-13425 GCA_036963725.1 Parasphingorhabdus sp.
TTCGGCTGCGGCAACCGCTTCGTCAACGGTGAGCGCGGCATAGCCGGCGGGAACGGCGATGCCGTGTTTGGCAAGCAGTTCCTTGCCCTGATATTCGTGAATGTTCATGGGAAGGGTGAGCACCTTTCAAAATGGAGGCCTTGAGTCTCAAGACATGCGATTAATTGGCACGGCTAAAGCACAGTCAGGTCCCTATTTCCACCCTGTTTCGTGATAATTATCAGATGTCCTAGTCCGTTTCCCTGCCGCGCGTTCCCAGCGATGAATTTAAAGCACCAGACGCATGGCACAGCGGCGTTCACCGGGCAGGCCTTCCTCGATTTCCGTCTTGAGTATGTCCGCGAGTCGTTCCGGCAGTTCGAATTCATCCAGCGTCTGATAGCCGAGCTTCCGATAAAAAAGTTCATTGAACGGCAATTCGCGGAAAGTCGTCAGTGTGAGAGCGGGAAGACCGTATTCCGTTGCAGATTGCCTCGCTGTGTCGAGCAATCGTCGCCCGATACCTTTGCCCTGCTGCCCGTCCTCGACTGACAGTTCGATTATGTGCAAGGCATCGTCAAATCTTGCGGCCGTAACGAATCCGATGCAGCGATTATCCGTTGTCGCTACCCAGACGGTGCCTTCATCAATGTAAATCTGATGCAGTTCAGCGGACATCACCCTGTCGCGGGCGATCCATTCCAGGCCAGCTACCGACAGGAAAGCCTTGGCCGCCGATCGCTCTATATCCGGCAAGTTCGCGGCATCATCGGCACTTGCTTGTCGAATGAAGATGCCGGTCATCTTCCCGCCGCGCCTATTTGACCGCGCAGATCAGTCCGGAGGATGTGACAACGCCGACGATTTCCGGATCCTGCAGCGACCGGGTCTGTTTGACAAATTCCTTGACCGTCACATCGCCCGGTTCGCGTTTCCTGAGCTTGCCAAGATCATTGAGCTTTTTCAGTTGCCCCAGCGACAGGCGATCCACCATCCGGTCCGCCATGCAGGCCGATATCGGTGCGGACAATCCCGCACTTATCAGTCCGTTGCGGACCCGGGTTTCAGGCGTAGCGCAGGCCGCCAGGGCCGATAGTGCTGCCATCATCAAGATGACGCGGGTGGCGTTCATTTCTTGCTTTTCGCCAGTTCGATCGCTTCGAGAACGACGCGCTTGGCGTCTTCTGCATCGCCCCATTTGCCGACACGGACCCATTTCTCGGGTTCCAGATCCTTGTAATGGGTGAAGAAATGCTCGATCTGCTGCATGACGATTTCCGGCAAATCATTGCCTTCACCGATCTTGCGATAATAGGGAAAGGTTGCGTCAATCGGCACGCAGAGCAGCTTTTCGTCGCCGCCATGCTCGTCTTCGAGGTTGAGAACCGCGATCGGCCGGCAGCGCACGACGCAGCCGGGCATGAACGGCGAACGGGCCACAACCAGCGCATCCAGCGGGTCACCATCGGGCGACAAAGTGTGCGGAACGAAGCCGTAATTGGCAGGGTAACGCATCGGCGTGTGCAGGATACGGTCGACAAAAAGCGCGCCGGAAGCTTTGTCAAATTCATATTTGACGGGTTCGCCGCCAACCGGAACTTCGATTACGACGTTCAGGGCTTCTGGCGGATTATCGCCGATCGGAATTTTGTTAATATCCATGGAAAAGGGAATCCTTATCTGGTTTTCGGTTGCAACAGCCGGTCTATGCCGCCTTCTTGATCAACACCCTCTCCGGTGATTTTCTCGAGCGCCGGATAGCGCAGGCCACCGGAATGGTCGACTATAAAATTATGGTAGGCTTCACCATTTTTTGCAAAAATATTGATCATGCCGGTGCCGCCGCGATTTTCCTCGATCGCCTGTTTGAGCGCTTCGTCGCTATAAGCCTTGCCATTGACTGCCGAAATGGTGAGCCCCGATTTCAGGCCCGCCTTGAACGCCGGACTGTCCCAGGTCACCGATTTTATCGCCCCCTTGCTGCCCATGATCAGGCCCAGGCTATGGCTGAGGTCAACCTGTTTGCGACGCTTGTCATTGGCTAGAATATAGGCGCTTGGCGTATCGACATAGACGAGCCGGTAGCCGCCGAGGGTGAGGCCGTCCTTGGGGGCTTCGGTGCTGGTCCGATAGACCCGATCTTCAATAAACCCGTCCCAGTCATAGGGCTGGACCCTGTTGAGCGCGGCGACAACATCCTGTCGTTCATAGGTGGCCACGCCCCAGTCACCGTTCTTGCCGCCAAAAAAGTCTCGTGCGAAATTTTCAAGCGACTTTTTGCCACCCGATTCGCGGCGGATGATCTGGTCGGCTTCGAGCCAGATCAGCAGGCCTTCATTATAATAATCTTCGGACCGCTGCCAGCTGGACCAGGGCTTGGGCTGGCGGGCGGCGATGATCGGATCATGGGTGGTGTCGATCAGCGGGCGCCAGCTCCGTCCGACTCGCTGGTCCATGCCCGCCGCGATCGCCGCGATGGCGTCCAGCGTATCCTGTTTGGAATAGAGTCCAGAGCGCGCGCCGAGCACATAGCCCCAAAATTGCGTCTGTCCCTCGTAGACCCACAACAGATTGTCGCGCATCGGCTGCCGGAAATCAGGCGTCCACATGCCGGCGGGACGGCGATATTTTCCGTTCCAGGCATGGGTGAGCTCATGTGCCAGAAGATTGCGTCGACCCGGCCCGCTGTCCCAATTGGTAAAATATTCGCGGTTCACGCCATTTTCGGACGAGCGGTGATGCTCCAGACCGATTCCGCCCATTTCGTCGGTCAGCGCGAGCAGGAAATCATAGCGGTCATAGGGATGGCTGCCGAACAACGCTTCCGCTTCCTTGACCAGCTTGATGTGTGGAGCGATCTGGTCTTTTCTGGGCTTCAGGAATTTTGCATCGTCAGCTACAATATTGAGATGCACGCGGCTGGTCAGCTGGTGGGTCTGAAAATGCTCTCCGGCGAAAACCGGGCTGTCGACCAACGTGTCATAGTCGGTCTTCTGATAGACAACGGTGCTGCCGGTATTTGATTTCGGGCGCAAGGCGCTCGCTGCCTGCCAGCCTTCGGGATAAATGGCAGTCGCCTCGACCGGAATCTGGCGGACATAATAGCCGGCCGGATAAAGCGAGACCTGGTGCCAGCGCAGGTTGAGCATCGATGGTGCCATGACGATGCGGCCGTGGCTGCTGGTGGTGGCCGAGACGAACTGGAATTTTGCGGTAATCGAGCGGACATTTTCCGGAACCGTCAGGTGAAAGGCAAAGACATCGACATCATCGCGGACCCACGGCAATATTTCACCATTGGCGGTGAACTCCAGTCCGGTGACTTTCTCGATTTCGCCGCGCGGCGCATGGTTGCCGGGGAGCCATTCCGGGTAGAGCAGGGTCAGGCGACCGGCTTTTGCCACCGGAATCGTCTGGGTGACACGGAAAATGCCCTGGTCATGATCGCGAGCATCGACCGTCAGAGCCATGGTGCCGGGATAGGCGATGTCCTGCGGCGCGGGAATCGTCTCCTGCGGCGCGACATAGCTCGGCTTGCTGAGGCTGTCCGGCATTGCCGCCGCCGTTGTAGAAATGCCGAGGGCCAAGACCAGACCGAAAATGCCAACCAGACGCATGCGCAGAAAATCCCTTTGATGATCAGCGCGCGTAAATGGGGGATTTTGCAACTTTCGTCCAGAGCCTAGGTGCAAATAAGCCACTTCCGCTTTGCCGCTTCACTGGCTAAAGCGCTCTCCATGGCAAAGATACAGACACCCCAGCCGGTGCGCGGCACGCAGGATATATTTGGCGAAGAGCAGGAGCGGTTCCGGCATGTGGTCGAGACGTTCGAACGTGTGCGGCGGCTCTACGGTTTCAAGGGCGTCGAAATGCCGGTGTTTGAACCGACCGCGGTATTCGCCCGCTCGCTCGGCGAGACCACCGATGTGGTGTCGAAGGAAATGTACTCGTTCGACGACCGCGGCGGCGACAGCCTGACGCTGCGGCCGGAGTTCACCGCCGGGATATGCCGGGCGTTTCTGAGCAATGGCTGGCAGCAGCATATGCCGTTGAAACTCTCCGCGCACGGGCCGCTGTTCCGCTACGAGCGGCCGCAAAAGGGACGCTACCGGCAATTTCACCAGCTGGATGCCGAGATCATCGGCGCGGGTGAAGCGGCGGCGGATGTCGAACTGCTCTGTTTCGCGGATCAGCTGTTGAAAGAGCTGGGCATTGATGATGGCGTGACCTTGCAGCTCAACACATTGGGCGATGCGGAAAGCCGGGATGCCTGGCGTTCGGCACTGGTCGAGCATTTCTCGGACCATCAGGCGGAATTGTCCGACGACAGCAAAACGCGGCTGGAAAAGAACCCGTTGCGGATATTGGACAGCAAGGCGCCGAATGACCGCGCCATTGTCGACACGGCCCCTTCGATCGACCCTTATCTGACTGCGGAAGCGTCGGAGTTTTTCGCTCAGGTTACCGAAGGACTGGATAGTTGCGATGTGGCCTGGACCCGCAACAGCCGTCTGGTGCGCGGGTTTGACTATTATCGGCACACGGCCTTTGAATTTGTCACGGATCGTTTGGGCGCGCAGGGCACTGTGCTGGCCGGCGGTCGCTATGACGGCTTGATGGAATCGCTTGGCGGACCACATACACCTGCGGTTGGCTGGGCAGCCGGGATAGAGCGCCTTGGAATGTTGCTCGATGAACCGGCGACCGTCGGCCCTGACGCGGTTTTTGTCCCGTTGGGCGATGGCTGCGAAGCGGCGGCGATGAAACTTATGGGCGAATTGCGCCGAGCCGGCGTCAGTTGCGAGATGGCTTATAAGGGCAATATGAAAAAGCGGATGCAGAAGGCCAATGCGGCCGGTGCCGCGCATGTGGTGATCATCGGCGAGAATGAACTGGCCAACGGCGTGGCGGCGGTCAAGAATCTGGCAACCGGTGATCAGCGCGAGATTGTTCTGGACGGTCTGGTCGAGGCTTTGACTGCATGACCGCAATCACCCCACAGAGACTGGCGCAGATCGAGGCGCGCTTTGCCGAGCTTCAGGCGATGATGGCTTCGGGCGATCTCGACAGCGAAAAATTTGTCTCCGTCTCGAAGGAATATGCCGAGATCGAACCGGTCGCAGAGGCGGCCGCGCGGGTCAAAGCCCTGCGCGACGAGCAGCAGGGTCTGGCCGAGATGCTCGCTGGCGATGACGCCGAGATGAAGGCGATGGCGTCTGACGAGGTCGATGGCGTGAAGAAGGCGCTCGAAAAGGCCGAACATGCGCTCGCTTTGCAATTGCTGCCCAAGGACAGCGCCGATGACCGGCCGGCGATGCTCGAAATCCGCGCCGGCACCGGTGGCGACGAGGCTGCGCTTTTTGCCGGTGATCTGTACCGCATGTATACGCGCTATGCCGAGGATCAGGGCTGGAAGGTCGAGATGATCTCCGCCAATGCCTCGGAAGTCGGCGGGTTCAAGGAAGTGGTTGCCAATATCCAGGGCAAGGGCGTGTTCGCCAAGCTGAAATTCGAATCCGGCGTGCACCGGGTGCAGCGGGTTCCGGAAACCGAGAGCGGCGGGCGGATTCATACTTCCGCAGCGACGGTGGCGATTTTGCCCGAACCCGAAGAAGTCGATATCAAGATCCGCACCGAGGATCTGCGCATCGACACCTATCGGGCAAGTGGCGCCGGTGGCCAGCATGTCAACAAGACCGACAGTGCGATCCGCATCACCCACTTGCCGACCGGCCTGGTTGTGCAGTGCCAGGACGGCAAATCGCAGCACAAGAACAAGGCCCAGGCGATGAAGGTGCTGGCGGCGCGCATGTATGAGCAGGAGCGCGATGCGGTGCAGAGCGAGGAAGCCGAAGCGCGCAAGTCGATGGTCGGTTCCGGTGATCGCAGCGAACGCATCCGCACCTATAATTATCCGCAGGGACGGGTGACCGACCACCGGATCAACCTGACCCTGCACAAGCTTCCCGAAATCATCGAGGGCACGGCGCTCGGCGACATGGTCGACGCATTGATCGCGGAGGATGAAGCCAGCCGGCTCGCCAATCTGGATGGGTGATGCGGCCAGCGCACTGCGTGAAGCGGCGCAGGGCCTGTCCGAAATTTCCGACAGCCCGCGCCTCGACGCGGAATTGCTGATGGCGCATGCCTTGCGCATCGACCGGTCCGAACTGCTGCTGAAACTGCCAGAGCTTAAAGCGCCGGTAGAATTTTCTGCGCTGGTCGAACGGCGCCAGAAATCAGAACCAATTGCCCATATCACCGGCATGAAAGAATTCTGGGGCCTCGATTTTCAGATCACACCCGATGTGCTGATTCCCCGGCCCGACAGCGAATTGCTGATCGATGAGGCGGTCCGCATATTTGGATCCGCGCATCCGCACAGGATAGTCGATCTGGGCACCGGCAGTGGCGCGCTTGTGCTGGCAGCCTTGCATGAATTTCCGGAAGCCAAGGGGCTCGGCATCGATGCCAGCAGTGCTGCGTTGCAGATTGCCCACAATAATGCGGATTCGCTCGGCTTGGCGGATCGTGCCAGTTTTATGCTGCTGGACTGGACGGAGGCAGACTGGACCAGCGCGCTTGGTTCCGGCTTCGATCTGATCCTTGCGAACCCGCCCTATGTCTCGACTCTTGCTCCATTATCTGCGGATGTCGCCGGCTTCGAACCGCATCAGGCCCTGTTTGCCGGCGAAGACGGGCTGGACGACTACAGGATCATCATCCCGGCACTGGAAAAGCTGCTCTCGTCGACCGGATTAGCCTTGCTTGAAATTGGCTTTGATCAGGCAGAACCGGTTTCAAAAATAGCCACAGACAGCGGCTATCATGTTGAGTTAAAACAGGATTTGGGCGGAAATGACCGTTTGCTGATCCTCCGCCGGTAAAAAGGGCTTGGTTTTGATGGATCGAGTCGCTAAGACTTGCGTAGGCCCAGAGGATTTCTGGCTTTTTCCCTAAATCTCTGGCCTGCCCCCAACTCGATAATGTTGCTGGTTTTCGGCGTGCATTTGTCTTGTATGGGCCGCTGTGGACGGGTTGTCTGCAGCGCAATCGCCACCCGAGTGTGGCTATGACTTGAGAAAGACCAAGTTTATTATCGGTATAAGGATACCTAAAATTTGATGAACAATCGTCAGCCTGGCCGCCGTGGGCGCAGCCGGAACACCAATAACCGCCCCCAGGGCAACCGCGGTGGCGGATCGGATCGCGATAACCGGATCGACAACCGCGCGCGTGGCAATGCTGTGCAAATGCTCGATAAATTCAAGAAAATGGCGCAGGACGCACAGGTCAATGGCGACCGCGTTCAGGCCGAATATTATCATCAGTTTGCCGATCATTATTTCCGTGTGAACGCCGATACTATTGCCCGTCGCGAAGAACAGCGGATCGCCCGCGAAGAACCGCGCGGAGACAACCGTCCGGATAATCGCCCGGACAACCGTGGTGATAATCGTGGCAATGGCCAGGATGATAGCAGCGAAAATGATGGCAATGGACAGCGCAGCCGTCCGCCGCAGGCGCAACAAAGTCGTCCGAAACGCGATGATCGAAATGATCAGGGTGAAGCGGCCACGACTGACGCGCCTGAAGAGAAAAAACCGGTTCGCAGCCGGCGACCGCGCAAGGTCGAAGCCGCGCCGGTTCGCAACGAATCCGAAGAGAAAAATGGCGAGAGCAATGGCCTTGATGCCAGCGCCCTGCCACCGGCAATTTCGCAGTCGACCGAGGTTGAGGTTGAAAAGAAACCGGCTCGTAAAAAGCGGGTGATGAAACCCAAGGCAACCGAAGAAAGCGACGCTGCTTAAGCGACGCCAGGTTTAACAAAGACAAAGGCGGGCAGCGGCGGAAGCTGATGCCCGCCTATTCGTTGTTACAGCGCTCTCGCCAGCCAGTCCGGCAGATCGAGCGCTTTCAGATCGTCGACGCGACGATGTTCCACGGACAGATCATAATCGGGGTAGGCAATGCGCTGGCGCTTTTCATCGGCCTGCGCAATCGGCACGACAACCAGCCGCCGGTTGACCTTTTGCCGGTAATTCATCCGTGCGGTATTTTCCTGTCCGACATAGCAGCCTTTGGTGAAGCTGACGCCGTTGAGCTCCGCTGCATTGCATTCGAGCCATAATGTCTTGTCGCTGCCAAGCTCTGCCGAACCCTCGGTCACGCCGAAGGACAGGCGATGCTTTCTATAGGCTTCGTCGGCACCTTCACCATCTGCTGCAGCTTCCAGCCAGCGGTGCCCCAATGCGGCCAATCGCGGGTCGACCGGCTGGTTCTCCGCGATCAGGCCCCAGTGCACGCTGAGGGAATTCTCCAGGGCGATTTCAATCTTGCGACGGAGACGATAGATTTTCAGGCGTTTAACCAATGCTTCGGCCTGATCCTGTTCACAGTCGATCAGGATGTCATCACCCTCGGCCCACAGGAAGAAATCGAACAGGACTTTTCCCTGAGCGGTGAGCAGCGCCGACCATTGCGGCGCGCCCTCTACCACAGCGGTCATATCCTGAGTCACCAGCCCTTGCAAAAACGCGCGGATATCTTCCGACCCGTCCGTTGCCGAGAGACGGATAATGGCGCGGTCATTAAGTCTGGTTTCGGTCATGGCATTTAGGTAGGGTGTGCAGAGCGAAAAACCAAGCCTTACGCGGAGCTATATGACCGATACTATTACCATCCGTCGACCAGATGACTGGCACGTGCATCTACGTGACGGCGCCATGCTGGAAGCAGTCGCGCCGTTTACCGCGAAACAATTTGGCCGGGCGATCATCATGCCCAATCTTTCGCCACCGGTAACCAGCGCTGCCAGCGCCGCCGCCTATCGCGACCGGATCATGGCAGCTCTGCCGGCCGGGTCCGGTTTCACGCCGCTGATGACCTGCTATCTTACCGATGATGCGGACGCGGATGATATTGCTGCGGGCCACGCAGCCGGTATTTTTACCGCCGCGAAACTCTACCCCGCCAATGCCACGACCAATAGCGCGCACGGTGTCACCGATGTGGCGCATATCATGCCGGTGCTCGAGCGGATGCAGGAGATCGGCATGCCGCTGCTGGTCCATGGCGAAGTGACCGACGGCGATATCGATATATTTGATCGCGAAGCGGTGTTTATCGAGCGGGTGATGAAGACATTGATCGGGGCATTGCCTGACCTGAAAGTCGTGTTCGAGCATATCACCACCGAGCAGGCGGTTGGCTTTGTCGACAGCTGCGGCCCCAATGTCGCGGCGACGATCACGCCCCATCATCTGCATATCAACCGCAACGCCATGTTTGCTGGCGGCATTCGCCCGCATGCTTATTGCCTGCCGGTGGCCAAGCGGGAAATACACCGGCTGGCGCTGCGCAAGGCTGCGACATCCGGCTCGCCGAAATATTTCCTCGGTACCGACAGCGCGCCGCATGAAATCTACGCCAAGGAATCGGCTTGCGGCTGCGCCGGGATTTTCAACGCGCCTTATGCGCTGGAAAGCTATGCGGCAGTTTTTGACGAAGAGGGCGCTCTGGACCGGCTGGAAGGCTTTGCTTCCGAGCATGGCCCCAATTTCTACGGCCTGCCGCTGAATGAAGATAAGGTAACTCTGGCACGCAGCAGTGCCGTCATCCCCGAAAACCTCGCAGTCGCCGATGCCACACTGGTCCCGTTTCATGCCGGATCTGAATTGAATTGGCGAATTTTATAGTGTTGAAACGCCAGCGACTTCAGGCGGATTGCGGTCTCCGCGCAGCCTTGCCCGCCAGATAGGAATCGGTCGAAAAGATCGCGAGGCTGGTCCAGATCAGCACAAAGCAGATGATGTGGGATGGCGTTAGCGGCTCTTTGTAGATCAGGACACCGACCAGAAACTGGATCGTCGGCGCGAGATAGTTCAGCAGTCCGATAGCACCGAGGGTCATTTTCTTGACCGCCGAGGCGAACAGCAGCAGCGGGATGGCGGTGACGATGGAACCACCTATCAGCAACAGGTCAAGGGTTCGATTATCGCCGAGATGCTGGCTTGTCGCTGACGATGGCATGGCAAAGGTCAACCAGACCAGCAGCAGGATGAAGGGCAGGAACAAGATACCGGTTTCTGCGGTCAGACCGACGATCGGGCCAATGTCGGCTATCTTGCGGACCAGCCCGTAGCTGCTCCAGCTGATCGCCAGAGCCAGGCTGATCCAGAGCGTGTCGAGTGCTTGTATCGCCAGGACCGAAACCCCCACGGACGCTATCGCAAGGGCGATCCATTTGTTGCGGGAGAGTTTCTCGCCGAGAAAGATCCTGCCCAGCAAGACGCTGAGTAACGGGCTGATAAAATAGCCGAGACTGGCGGCAAGAATATGATCTTCGTGCACGGCCCAGACGTAGATCAGCCAGTTAGTCGCGATAAGCGAGGCGCTGGCGAGCATCGCCCAGCGCAATTTGCCATCCATCATCGCACTGCCCAGATTGGCGAGGCTTTTGCGGAAATAGAGGATGACGATCAGAAGCGGCACCGACCAGATGATTCTGTGGGCTACGACCTCCAGCGCGTCGACATTTTGCAGCAGCTTGAAATAGACAGGCATCAAGCCCCAGAACACGCATGCGATTAACGCCTGGACAAGGCCGATGCGGCTGGTGGCTGGGGCAGTGGACATAGATTCGCGACTAGGCTGCCCGCGCCCGCCCGGCAATCAAGAAATCCTATTGTCGGGAAAACCCGGGAACCCGATCAGATGATGCCGCCGCCGATCCACAGTCGCAAAGCGCATATGGCCATGACGATCATGCAAAAATACATGCCGCTGGTACGCGAAGAGATCAGCCCGAACAGCGCACCGATGCCGGCGATCGGCAAGATCAGCCAGTTGGTCCATCCCAATAAGGGAACCAGGCCGATGAAGGAGAGGATGAGGGCGATGACGCCGATGATAATGGAGATTATATTGAACATAACTGTATTATAGGCATAGCGCACCGGCATTTCAAGCATTTGCAATTCAACAAGCCCATAGTAGGCTGACTGCTCGCGGGACGGAGACAGGGCCATGGCTATTGATGATATCAGACTTGAAACGGAGCGGCTGATCCTGCGGCCGCCCAATGGTGGCGATTTCGAAGCCTGGGCCGCATTTCAGACAGACGAAGCGACAATGGCCTTCATCGGCGGGGTAAAAAGCCGCGCGGAATCCTGGCGCGTGCTTTGCGCCATGGTCGGGGCGTGGCGCGTGCGCGGCTATGCAATGTTCTCGCTCATTCTCAAGGACAGCGGGCAATGGATTGGCCGGATCGGGCCCTGGTATCCCGAAGGCTGGCCCGGCACTGAAGTGGGCTGGGCGGTAGCACCGGACTATGCCGGCAAAGGCTATGCGCTGGAAGCGGCGGTAGCCAGCATGAACTACGCAGTCGACACGCTGGGCTGGAGCGATATCTGTCATACGATCGATCCGGCTAATCTTGCGTCGATCAGACTGGCGCAGCGGCTTGGTTCGACCAACCGCGGACCGACAAGGCTTCCCGACCCTTTTCAGGATGCGCAGGTTGACGACTGGGGACAATCGCGCGACCAGTGGATGCAGAATAGAAAACAATTCCAGTAGGAGAATGGCCATGGCCGAAGATCGCTATATTGACCCCACACGCGAAAGTTTTGACGCATTCAAGGCTTTGCCGCGGGATGTGCCGATCAACATGCTCAATCTGCTGCGCTTCCGTGAATCGGCGCAATATCCCGAGGATCATCCCAACGCCGGCAAGGGATGGTCCGGCGAACGGGCCTATCAAGAATATGGCAAGACCAGCGGCCCGATATTCCAGCGGGTGGGCGGCACGATCATCTGGCGGGGGAAAATGGAATCTATGGTGACCGGGCCGGATGACAAGCAGTGGGATTCTTCTTTCATCGCCTATTATCCGAATAGCGGCGCGTTTCTGGAAATGGTGACGGATCCCGAATATCAAAAAGCCGTAGTCAATCGCCAGGCCGCCGTGCTGACGTCCCGCCTGATCCGATTCGGGGAAATGGACGGGTCGGATACGTTCGGGTGAAATCCCGATTCTGGACAAAAGGTTAACAAATAGTCACCGGATTAACCAGTTTCCCTAACGGAATATTAACGCTTTTTATCCATGTGTTTCCCTAAATTCAGGAGCAAATTGCATGGCTAAACTTTCCCGTTCCCTATGGCTGTCCGCTGCGGCGTTCGCGCTGCCCCTGGCGCTTGCCGCTTGTGGCAGCAAGGATGCCAGCGAGGAAGAACTGGCAAAGCTGGACGATAATCTCACCTCCGACCCGGCGATGAATGACGCGCTGGAAGATGCGATCCTCGTTGACCCGGAACTGACCGATCAGGCTAACCGCAATGCTATTCGCGGCGCCAATGGTGCAGCGGACGGATCGGTGCCTCCGGGGACTGGCGAAGATGGCAGAGCCGCAGCAAAGGCAGCTCTCGGCGGTAAAATGCTTGCCGCGCCGAAACCTCGGCAGATGACATCCGACGATGAGGGACTGACGCTGGGGGACAAGGCCGAACTGCAAGAGGCGCGCGCGAAAAAGCCGGTCTGCACGGAAAAGCTGACCTACGACATGGCATGGGCCAACAAGATGCCGCCGGAATTTGCGGTCTATCCGAAAGCCAATGTACAGGAAGCAGCCGGAAAATGCGACCTTCGGGTGGTCAGTTTCACCACCGCGACGCCGATCAAGAGCATTGTCGATTTCTATTATACCAAGGCGAAACAGGGCGGATATGACGCCGAATATCTGTTGCGCGGCAGCGAGCATGTTCTCGGCGGCTCAAAACCGAATGATGACGATGCCTATGTGATCACCCTGAACAAGCGTTCCGGCGGTGGCACGGTTGTCGATATTGTTGCCAGCAACGGGCGATAGGTCATAAAATACCAAGCCGGATATCGCATTTCAAAATATCCGGAAGATAAAGGTGGCCCGCTCCGGCCACCTTTTTTTTGTCCGGTCTATTCGCGGTAGCTGCCGCCGCCGTCGACGGTGATGTCATTGGCGGTGGTAAAGCTGCTGAGATCGCTGGCCAGCCATAGCATCGCATTGGCGACTTCGACCGCCTGCCCGACCCGGTTGATCGGATGGTTGCGGTTGAACAGTTCGACTGCCTCGTCATGCGGTCCGGGATAGGCGGCGAGATAACGCTGGTACATCGGCGTGTCGATCGCGCCGGGATGGACGGTGTTGACCCGCACCGGATATTTCTCAGCCGCGCAGTGGAGCGCGAGTGATTTGCTCAGCGATGTAACCGCTGCCTTGCTCGCGCAATAGGCCGCGAACTGGGCACCGGGACGCATGGCGAGCATCGAGCCGATATTGACGATCGCGCCGTCCTCGCCGCTTTCGAGGATCGCGGGCAGTCCGACACGGCAGCCATAAAATGTGCCCTGCATATTGATGTCGATGGTGCGGTTCCAGCTTTCGAGGTCAACCTCGTCAACCG
>JBALUX010000076.1:0-13392 GCA_036963725.1 Parasphingorhabdus sp.
GAGCCTTAACACCCATTTTGGCAGTTCAGCGCCCAAACGCCCCCCAAAAACGAGGAACCGGCGATCAATTGAAAATCGAACGTCCTGCGTAATGCGCAACATTGCCCAATTCTTCCTCGATCCGGATCAGCTGGTTATATTTGGCCAGCCGGTCTGAACGCGCCAGGCTTCCGGTCTTGATCTGACCGCAATTGGTTGCAACCGCCAGATCGGCGATGGTGGAATCTTCCGTTTCTCCCGAGCGATGCGACATCACTGCCGTATAAGAAGCGTTATGCGCCATCCGGACAGCGGCCAGCGTTTCCGACAGCGTTCCGATCTGGTTGACTTTCACCAGCAGCGAATTGGCGAGACCATCCTTGATGCCCATCGACAGCCGTTCCGGGTTGGTTACGAAAAGATCATCACCAACCAGCTGCACTGTGTCACCGACCGCATCGGTGATTAGCTTCCAGCCTTCAAAATCATCTTCCGACATGCCGTCCTCGATCGACTTGATCGGATAGTCGCGGCACAGGTCGGCGAGATAGTCGGACATTTCTGCCGGGCTGAGCACCTTGCCCTCACCCGAGATATGATATTTGCCATCGCGGAAAAATTCGGTAGCGGCGCAATCCAGCGCCAGCACCACTTCGTCACCGATCTTGAAGCCGGCCTTTTCGACCGACGCCATGATGAAATCGAGCGCTTCGCGGGTCGACCCCAGATTGGGTGCAAAACCTCCCTCGTCGCCTACCGCCGTCGCCAGTCCTTTTTCGGACAGGCCTTTTTTCAGCGTATGGAATATTTCCGATCCCCAGCGCACCGCTTCGGAAAGGCTGTCGGCGCCAACCGGCATGACCATGAATTCCTGGAAATCGATCGGGTTATCGGCATGCTCGCCGCCGTTGATGATGTTCATCATCGGCACCGGCAGAACATGAGCCGAGACGCCACCGACATAACGGTAGAGCGGCAGGCCGCGCGCATCCGCCGCAGCTTTTGCAGCCGCAAGGCTGACGCCCAGTATCGCGTTGGCGCCCAGCCGTGCCTTGTTGGGCGTGCCATCGAGTGCGATCATCGCTGCATCCAGTTCTTCCTGGTCCTCGGCGTCCAGATCGAGCAGAACCTCCTTGATCTCGCCATTGACTGCATCAATCGCCTTGAGGACACCCTTGCCGAGATATTTGCTCTTGTCGCCATCACGCAATTCGACCGCTTCATAGGCTCCGGTCGAAGCGCCGGACGGAACCGCCGCGCGACCGAAACTGCCGTCTTCCAGCAAAATATCAACTTCTACCGTCGGGTTGCCCCGGCTATCCAGAATCTGGCGGGCATGAAGGTCGATAATTGCGGTCATGATGGGGCTCCGAATGAAGGATAATGATGGCCACGGCCTTATAGCGATGCCCGGCTTCTTGCAATCCATTGAACCGCTTTTATCGCCGCTTTCCCCCTTGATTCAAAAGCAAATGATCCCATTTCGAATGTAAGGGAACCACAAATGGAACGCTTTCCGCTTGTGGAGTGTTGGCAAGAGACAAATGAAGAAGGAATATTGATCATGGCAGAAATCAAGAAATCAACCGATAACGCGCCGACAAAAGCCGCGGCCAAGAAGCCCGCCACGAAGAAAACCGCAGCGAAAAAGACAGCTGCGACAAAAGACACTTCGGAAACGCGCACCACCAAGGCTCAGAAAGCCGCTCCGCTGAAAGCCGGCGCTACCAAGGCTGCAGCGACGAAGACCGAGACAACGAGTGATTTCAAGGATCGCGCTCTGACCAAAGCCAAGTCGGCGGCGAGCCAGGGCAAGGAACGCACCGGCGCCGCGATCGAGAATCTGAGCAAGATGATCGAGGATAGCGCAAAGACCATCGACGATAATGTCGGCGAAAAATATGGCAATTATGCTCGCTCGGCCGCTGACGCTGTGTCTTCCTTTGCAGAGAAACTGAATTCCAAGGAAGTTGATGAAATCGTCGAAGATGCCCGGGGATATGTTCGTAAAAGCCCTGCAGTGGCCATCGGCGCAGCGGCCGTGGTCGGATTTCTCGTATCCCGTCTGATCAAATCAGGGATGGATGATAACGACGCATGAGTGTAGCATGGCGACACCATATGCACGGGTGACGAATGTTGCAGGACAAGGATATTCCAGTTTTGGATGAAGAGCGTCTTTCCGATGACGCCGCAGCCTCGTTTGCGGATGAAACGGAACCGAAATCCCTGAAATCCCAGGTCACCGGCCTGATCGAGGATGTGCGCATATTGGCGCATGCCGAGGTCGAATATTATCGCGCCAAATTGTCGGTCAATATGGCGGCGACCAAGCGCGTTGTGGTGCTTGCCGGCGTAGCGATCATTTCCGGATCCACAGCGATCATTGCCTTGATCCTCGGCCTGCTGCTGATATTGTCGGACTATCTTGGCCCGATCGCCGCAACCGCTATCGTCACCGGAGCGGCGCTGCTGGTGGCAGCAATCACCATGGGCATGGCGATAAAACGGGCAAAAAGACTGCCGCTGGACGAAAATGATGCGTGAGATTGATGATGCCGAAAAGTAACGACGAGATATTCAGCCTGCGCAATCTTGCCATCGACCGGGATCAGGCGCGCGCCAATCTGAAGCGGGATACCGCCGAAACACGAACCCGGCTGAAGCCGGCCAATCTGATGACAGAAGCGAAGCATAACGCGGCAGATCGTGTTCGCAAAGCCGGGATGAACGCGATTGATGGCATCCGCGCCAATCCGGGCCTGTCTGCTACCGTCGCCGCAACTGCCACCCTGATTGCGATGCGCCGCCCGATTGCCAAGCTGATCGCCAACCGCAAAATATCCGAGCCGGATCAAACCGAGGAATAGACTATGAACAAATTGACCGACAATATCGACAAAGCCCGCGCAGCATCCCGGGAACGGCTCGAAACGGCGAAGGAAATTGCGACCGAAGGCTCGCTCGTCGCCCGCGAAAAAATGTCCGAAAGCAAGGCACGCGCGGCAGCGATGCTCGGTGAAGGCCGGGACAAAGCAGTCGAAAGCGTTGCGGCGACCAGAGATGCGGCGAAAAAGGCCGTGGCAAAATCCGAAGAGACCTTGACCAACAGCCCGCTGGCTATTGTCGCCGGTGGCGCCGCTCTCGGCATCCTGATCGGTGCGCTGCTGCCGAAAAGCAAAGCCGAAGGCAAATATGTCGGCGGCGCCGGTCGCAAGATCAACGAAACCGCCAGAACTGCCTATCAGGCGGCGAAGGATGCGAGCCGGGACCAGATCGGTGAGCTCGGTCTGAGCAACGACAATATGCGCGCCCAGTTCAAAGATCTGTTTGGCAAAGCCATCGAGGCTGCTAAGACCGCGATGGCCGCAGCACAGGATGCGGTGAAAGAAGAAAATCAGGGCAAGAAATGAGCGAACAACGCAGCAAAATTCATCTGGTCATGGGCGGACGGGTCAAGGATCCGCGCGGCGTGGAATTTGTCAATCTCGACAAGATGGATCTGGTCGGTGTCTATCCCGACTATGAGGAAGCCGAGGACGCCTGGCGTTCAAAAGCCCAGATGACGGTTGACGATGCCGAAATGAAATATGTGGTCGTGCATCTGCACAAGCTGCTCGAGCCGGATCTGCCGCTCGAAGACTAGCCACTCGAAGATCAGGCGTTGCGGAAACGCCAGCTGAGCAACGGTCTGGTCAAGACCAGACCCGCTACAAATCCGCCGATATGCGCGAATATCGCAATGCCCTGCAGGCTCCCGCTCGTCGCAACGCCGATCATCAGCTGGATGCCGACCCATGCCAGCGTCAGCCAGACAATGCGGACAATATGGCCAGGGATCGGACCGACCGGAGCGACCTTGTTGCGCGCAAACAGCAACGCATAAGAGCCCAAGATTGCGGAGATGGCGCCGCTTGCGCCGATCATCGGGATCATCGAATCGCTCTCGACGGCATATTGCGCAAAGGCCGCAGCATAAGCGCCGACGACATAGAGAACCGCCATCAGCTGCGCGCCCATCGCCTGTTCGACAAAACGACCGCAGAATAGCAGCATCAGCATGTTGAAGCTGAGATGCAACAGTCCGCTGTGCAGGAATGCCGAGGATAACGGGGTCAACCAGGCCGGAACCATCCAGCCATAGGCTGCCAGATCAAGCGCTTCACCGCTCAGCCGGATCGGGAACATGCCGCCGCGCAGCACCGCTTCCTGCTCCCAGCCGAAAATCCAGATCAGCAGATAGATCACCACATTGGCGATAATCAGTCCGTTGGTCAGCTTTCCGGCGGGTATATTCATCTGGTTCAGATGAACTCGATCTTCTCGAGCAGGAAATATTTGTCGCCGGCCGGCACGGTCACTTCGATATCGTCGCCAACACTGCGACCGATCAAGGCCCGGCCAATCGGCGAATTATAGCTGATCTTGCCGGACTTGGCATCGGCTTCTGCCTGGCCGACCAGCTGATATTTCACTGGTTTGTCATTCTCGTCGAGCAGAGTCAGCGTCGCGCCGAACACAGCCTTGTCTCCGGACAATGTTGTCGGATCGATAACCTGGGCGCGGGAAAGCTTGTCTTCAAGATCGCCGATGGTCGCTTCGACCTGGCCCTGACGTTCCTTGGCGGCATGATATTCTGCGTTTTCCGACAGATCACCATGAGCCCGCGCGGTCTCGATCGCGTCGACAATGATCGGACGCTCCAGCTTCAGAGCCCTGAGTTCGGCCTCCATTTTGGCATGGCCTTCGGCGAGCATTGGTACTTTTTCAACAGCCATTAGAACGGCCTTTCCTTACTGATACGCTGCCGATTTCTGCCGTGCAGCGTCTAAAACAGTTTTCCGGCGCCCCGCTTGTAAGGAGCGCCCGCAGTGTGACGAAATGTCGGAAAATTAAGTCTGCGAAGCCTTATAATAGGACTGTAACGCGCGAACTTCAAGAGTCTGATCACGCATCGCCTCAATCGCCTGCATCGCGGCGTTGCTTGCAGTGGCGGTTGTAAAGATCGGAATCTTGCCAACCAGCGCCGCCGCCCGGATCGATTTCGAGTCCTTGAGCGACTGCCAGCCTTCGGTTGTGTTGAAGATCAGATTGACCTCGCCGTCCTTGATCCGGTCGACAATATGCGGCCGTCCCTCGACGACCTTGTTGACCTTCTCGACCTTGATGCCGTGTCCGGTCAGATAATCCGCAGTCCCGGACGTCGCGATGAGCTTGAAGCCCAGCTTCTCGGCCAGACGCGCTGCCGGTTCGATCACTTTCTTGTCGGTTTCCTTGACCGAGATGAAGATCGTTCCGCCATTGGGCAATATATTGCCGGCGCCGAGTTGCGCCTTGGCAAAGGCAATCGGAAAGCCCTGGTCGATACCCATGACTTCGCCGGTGGATTTCATTTCCGGCGACAGAATCGGATCAACGCCGGGGAAACGGCTGAACGGGAACACCGCCTCTTTGACAGCGGTATAACTGATATGCCGGTCGATCGCCGGCAGGTCTTTCAATTTCTCACCAGCCATCACACGCGAAGCAATCTTGGCGATCGGCACGCCAATCGCCTTGGCGACGAACGGCACGGTCCGGCTGGCGCGGGGATTGACCTCGATCAGATAGACTTCGCCATCCTTGACCGCGAACTGGATATTCATCAGCCCGCGCACTTTCAGACCAAAAGCCAATGCCTCGGTTTGCCGTTCCATTTCGGCAATGATTTCGTCATCCAGACTATAAGGCGGAATCGAGCAGGCGCTGTCGCCCGAGTGCACGCCGGCTTCCTCGATATGCTGCAGCAGGCCGCAGACAATCACTTCGTCACCGTCACAAATCGCGTCGACATCGACTTCGACCGCGTCGCGCAGATATTGGTCGACCAGCACCGGACTGTCGCCCGACACCTGCACCGCCGTATTGATATAATTTTCCAGCTGAGCCGGTCCGTCAACGATTTCCATTGCCCGGCCGCCAAGCACGAAGCTTGGCCGCAGCAACACCGGATAGCCGATACGCTCGGCGATCTTCACCGCTTCGTCGCGGGTCCGCGCCATGCCGTTTTCCGGCTGCTTGAGTTTCAGCTTGTGGACCAGCTTGGCAAAACGTTCGCGGTCTTCGGCCAGATCGATCGCATCCGGCGAGGTACCGAGGATCGGAATACCCGCGTCTTCCAGCGCCTGCGCCAGTTTCAGCGGTGTTTGCCCGCCAAATTGCACAACCACGCCGACCAGTTCGCCCGACTGCTGTTCGACATGCAGGATCTCGAGCACGTCTTCGGCGGTCAGCGGCTCGAAATAGAGCCGGTCGGACGTGTCATAATCGGTCGACACGGTTTCCGGATTGCAGTTGACCATGATCGTTTCATAGCCGGCATCCGACAGCGCGTAACAGGCATGGCAGCAGCAATAGTCGAATTCGATCCCCTGCCCGATCCGGTTCGGTCCACCGCCGAGAATGACAATCTTCTTGCGATCAGAAGGCTGCGCCTCGCATTCCGGAGCCCCGAAAATCGGCGCTTCGTAGGTTGAGTACATATAAGGCGTCTTGGCTTCAAATTCCGCCGCGCAGGTATCAATCCGCTTGAACACCGGCCGCACGCCAAGCTTGTGACGCAAGGCCCGCACTTCGGCCTCGGTGGTCGCGCCAGCCATGGCGGCAAGGGCGTCATGAACCAGCCCGTGACCACCGGCGACCGCGCGCCCTGCTCCACCGGCGACATGGACCGAGTCGATGGCCAGCTTGGCCAGCCGTTGGTCGGAGAAACCCATGGATTTCAGCTTGCGCAAGGCTTGCGCATCATTGGGCAAGCCATTGTCGATAACGTCCTGCTCGGCGTCGACAATCTCGCGAATGCGCGCCAGGAACCAGGGATCAAAACCGGCAATATCGTGGATTTCCAGGTCGGTAAAACCTTCGCGCATCGCCTGAGCGGCGACCAGCAGCCGGTCGGGTGTCGCCCGCGTCAATTCTGCGGAAATATCCTCGCGCGACGCGCCGACCAGTTCCTGCACCCGGTTGAAGCCGTCGAGCCCGGTTTCCAGACCGCGCAGTGCTTTCTGCATCGATTCGTGGATGTTGCGGCCAATCGCCATGACTTCACCGACCGACTTCATGGCGGTAGACAGCAATGGCTCGGCGCCCTTGAATTTTTCAAAGGCAAAGCGCGGAATCTTGGTCACGATATAGTCGATCGTCGGCTCGAACGATGCCGGGGTCGCGCCGGTAATATCGTTGACGATCTCGTCCAGAGTATAGCCAACCGCCAGTTTTGCCGCGACGCTGGCAATCGGGAAGCCGGTTGCCTTGGACGCCAGAGCGGAAGAGCGCGACACGCGCGGATTCATCTCGATGACCACCAGTCGGCCGTCCTTCGGATTGACTGCGAACTGTACGTTCGAACCACCTGTTTCGACGCCGATTTCGCGCAGCACCGCGATGCTGGCGTTGCGCATGATCTGATATTCCTTGTCGGTCAGGGTCAGCGCCGGGGCAACGGTGATACTGTCTCCGGTATGCACACCCATCGGATCGACATTCTCGATCGAGCAGATGATGATGCAATTGTCCGCCTTGTCGCGGACAACCTCCATCTCATATTCTTTCCAGCCGATCAGCGATTCGTCGATCAGCACTTCGTTGGTCGGCGAAGCGTCCAGCGAAGTCCGGATATAGTGAATAAATTCCTCGCGGTTATAGGCAACACCGCCGCCGGTGCCGCCCATCGTGAAGCTGGGCCGCATGATCGCCGGCAGCCCGATTTCCTCGAGAATTTCAAGCGCCTGCGCCTCGCTATGCGCCACGGCGCTGCGCGGGCTTTCCAGACCGATCTTGTCCATCGCCGCCTTGAACTTCTCGCGGTCTTCGGCCTTATCAATGGCTTCGGCATCCGCGCCGATCATCTCGACGCCATATTTTTCCAGCACGCCCATCTTGTTGAGCGACAGAGCCGTGTTCAGCGCCGTCTGCCCGCCCATGGTCGGCAGGATCGCGTCCGGCCGTTCCTTCTCGATGATCTTCTCGACGATCTCCGGCGTGATCGGCTCGATATAGGTCGCATCCGCCATTTCCGGATCGGTCATGATCGTCGCCGGGTTGGAGTTGACCAGGATGATCCGGTAGCCCTCTTCCTTCAGCGCCTTGCACGCCTGCGTGCCGCTATAATCAAACTCGCAGGCCTGGCCGATGATGATCGGGCCAGCGCCAATGATGAGGATGGATTTTATGTCAGTTCTTTTGGGCATTAATAACCTTCATCGCCTTCTTTGATTGGATCGCCATTTTCATCAGTTTGATAAATCTCATTGCCGACAAATCCGAATTCCAATTCCGGAATTTTCCTGATCTCGTTCAGCCCGCAATCGAAAGCCTTGAAATTTCCATCAACATCCGGCTGGATTTTTAAGCGACCCGACGTCTCAAGTACGAATGTTTTCGGATCCAAGCCACATTTTACGGAAATTTCATCCAACTGCGCCTGAGTTACAGGTTTTGCTGGACTGCATCCCATCAGCAACACCCCGACGATCAGGCCCGAAAAAATGTCAGTTCTTTTAGGCATATTATTGTTTAGGCCAACCTTTCGACCATTTCGTGCAAACTGGAAGAATCGCACTTGTTCCGGTGGGAATTTCAAACTTTTGGCAACGTGACATCCGACCATCAAATGCTATCAGAATATTATTTTTCCAAATATCTGCTGCAGAAGGATAATGTGTCACAGAATCGGCCAACTCTTGCGCATATTTCTCTATTTTTTGTTCGGTCAGAAGTTGGCAATATGATGCTGCATTATCAGTGAAGTTTTCAATCGACCATTTCCAGAAATCAGCATTAGAGGGCTTAGGGCCAATTTTATTCGGAGATCTTGCGGGAATGCTGCAACCGACGTCTCCAACTTTGTCGGCGAAGCTCATACTGTAGTTAAGGCGCGTCCCATCATCCTGTAGCACGACTAAAAGCTTTTGGTCGCTGGAATGCCAACTTAACGAAACATTTGTACCTCGTGCAGGGAAATGTGGGATTGGCTGCTCAAGGCGCCATCTCTGGATGTCGATAACGAAAGGTCCATGAATGACTTGCTCCCTTTCGTTTTCCTTAGCTACCGCCTCTGAACTCATCAAAATGAGAGAACAGATAACGAACCATACAGTTGATTTACTCCCCATCCTCATCACGCCGGATTCTCATCAGAAATCTCGCCATTTTCGTTGCAGGCAAAGCAGCCCCAACCATCATGGTCGATGTCATATTCGCTCTCGATCTCGAGACATTTGCGGGTCAGTTCGCGGATCGTCTCGCGCTTTGTGTCGAGGTCAATCTGCAGTTCGATCACCCACTCGTCATCCTCGTTGGAGACCAGAGCCGAGCGAAAGCCCCATTTGGCCGCGTCATTCTTCAGCTTGTTGAGATCGGCAACCGCGCCGACAAATTGCACGTTAATTTCGCGCACAACATGCGACAAATCGCCACCCGCTGCCATATTTTGCAGGATTTCGTCATCAATTGCCCATTCTTCGGCGAGATGCGCGGGGTCAATGGGGCCGCTCATTCTGTCAGCCCTCCGACAAATTTCTCGAACAGATAGAAACTGTCCTGCGGCCCGGGGCTCGCCTCGGGGTGATATTGGACGCCGAATGCGCGCTTCCCGATGATCTCGATGCCGCAATTGCTGCCATCGAACAGGCTCTTGTGGGTTTCGTGAATATTGTCGGGCAGACTGTCGCCGTCGACCGCGAAGCCGTGGTTCATGCTGGTGATCTCGACCAGCCCTTCGGTCTCGGCCCACCCGCCGCCGATCCGCTGCACCGGATGATTGGCGCCGCGATGGCCCTGGTGCATCTTGACCGTCTTTGCGCCCGCCGCAAGGGCGAGCATCTGGTGGCCGAGGCAGATGCCGAACAGCGGGATATCCTGCTCCAGCAACTGCTGGATGACCGGAACCGCATAGGAACCAGTTGCCGCCGGATCGCCGGGGCCATTGGACAGAAACACGCCAGCAGGCTTCAAAGCCATGATTTCTTCGTAGGAAGTTTCAGCAGGAACTACAGTAACTTTTGCGCCAGCCTTCACAAGGTTTCTGAAGATATTGCGCTTTGCGCCATAATCAATCGCTACCACATGCGGGCGGGCAAAAGATGCTTCCAAATCTTCCAATGGCGCATAGCCATGGCCCAGCCGCCACATGCCGCCCTTGTCCCAAAGCTGCGTCTGGTGCCCGGTCACTTCCTTGGCCAGATCCATGCCTTCAAGACCGGCCCAGGCCCGCGCCTGACCAAGCAATTCGTCGATATCGAACTTGCCGTCGGGATCATGAGCGATCACCGCATTGGGCGCGCCCGCTTCGCGGATCCGCCGGGTCAAAGCCCTTGTATCCACACCGGAAATTCCGATCCGGCCCTGTTCGGACATCCACTGGTCAAACGGCTTCTGGTCGCGGAAATTGGACGGTGCGGTGATATCCTCGCGGACGATACAGCCCAGAGCATGCGGGCTGTCCGCCTCGACATCCTCGTCATTGGTACCGGTATTGCCGATATGGGGAAAAGTGAAGGTCACGATCTGCCCGGCATAGCTGGGGTCGGTCATCACTTCCTGATAGCCGGTCATCGCGGTGTTGAAGCAGACTTCACCAACCGCAGAACCGGTGGCGCCAAAGCCCCTGCCCCAGATTATCGTGCCGTCGGCCAACACCAATATCCCTGTTGCACCCTCTGGAGCGGCGGGATTATGGGCGTGGGTCATGAGCTGTTCCTTTGGGTCCGTCTTAGGCGCAAAATTTCATGGGACCTAGAGCCAGTTTTCTGGCGTCACAATCTATGAAAAATATTATGTTCCCGCTATGGTGGTCGCTTATTCCAAAAATATGAGGGACGCCATGATTCGCGATACTGTGAAAGCCGCGCAAATTGCCGCCATGAAGGCCCGTGACAAGGACCGCACCGCCGCGACACGCAGCATATTGGCCAAGATCAAGGACAAGGACATCGAACTGCGCACCAAGGATGCTGCGCCGGACGATGACGCCATGGTCACCGACGTGCTGCAAAAGATGGCCAAGCAACGCCGCGAATCGATAGAGATGTTCGAAAGCGGCGGCCGCACCGAACTGGCTGCGGCGGAACAAATGGAACTGGCAGTAATCGAGGAGTTCCTCCCGGCGCAATTGAGCGACGAAGAAACCGCTGCGCTGATCGATGGCATCAAGGCCGAACTCGGCGCTACGTCGATGAAAGACATGGGCCCGGTGATGGGCGAACTGAAAAAACGCCACGGCACCGAAATCGACATGAGCAAAGCCAGCGCGCTGGTGAAGGCGGCTTTGAGCTGAACGAAAAATCCCCCTCCCGCCTGCGGGAGGGGTTAGGGGTGGGACTGAAAAGAAATCGAAGTGGTAGTTTTCAAACCAAGAAATACCGACCGCGCCAAATCCCTGCGCAATGCAGCCACACCGGCTGAACGAGAGCTTTGGAAATATTTATCGAGACGGCAGGTCCGCGGGCGCAAATTCAGCCGACAAATGCCTGTTGGGCCCTATTATGCCGACTTCCTGTGCCGCGAGCTGGGATTGATCATTGAAATTGATGGATATTCGCATGAAACACAGCAAGGCTATGATGCGAAGCGAACAAGCGATCTTGTCGAGCACGGGTATAAGGTCATTCGATTCACAAATGATGATGTTTTGAACAATGTTGCGGGTGTTGTGGGGCAGATTGAGCTGGCTTTGAAAGACATGCCCACCCCTAACCCCTCCCGCAAGCGGGAGGGGGATATATGACCCTCACCCCGCAATGGCTGGAAGAACTGCGGTCGCGCGTCACCCTGTCCACACTGATCGGGCGCACCGTGAAAATCCAGAAAGCCGGTCGCGAATATAAGGCCTGCTGCCCGTTCCATAACGAGAAATCGCCCAGCTTCACGATCAACGACGAAAAGGGCTTCTACCACTGCTTCGGCTGCGGCGCCCATGGTGACGCGATCAGCTGGATGACCGAACAGCGCGGACTCGGCTTCATGGACGCGGTCAAGGACCTCGCCGCCGAAGCGCAGATGGAAGTCCCTGCCCCCGATCCCCGCGCGGCACAGCGGCAGGAAGTCCGGGCAACCCTGCACGACGTCATGCAGGCAGCACAGGACTGGTTTGTCGAGCGTTTCAACAGCACCGAGGGTGCCGGAGCGCGGGAATATCTCAAAAATCGCGGAATATCGGAGAGCACGATCCGCGAATTCGGCTTCGGCTTCGCGCCCAATTCCCGTGGGCGGCTCAAGGACGCGCTCTCCAGACACGGTATGGACCAGCTGATCGAGGCAGGCCTGCTGATCAAGGTCGACGACAAGGATCCCTATGACCGGTTCCGCGGCCGCCTGATGATCCCGATCCGCGACCCACGCGGCCGGGTGATTGCCTTTGGCGGCCGGATATTGGGTGATGGCGAGCCGAAATATCTCAACTCCCCCGACACGCCTCTCTTTGACAAGGGCCGCACGCTCTACAATCTCGACAAGGCCTCCCCTGCCTCCCGCCAGACCGGCCGGATATTGGTGGTCGAGGGCTATATGGATGCCATCGCGCTGGCGCAGGCCGGGTTTAAGGACGTTGTCGCCCCACTCGGAACCGCGCTGACCGAGCATCAGATCGAACGGATCTGGAAAATGGTAGAGGCGCCGATCCTCTGCTTTGATGGCGACAACGCCGGTCAAAAGGCCGCGATGCGCGCGGCCTTGCGAGCCCTGCCGATATTGCGCCCCTCGCACAGCCTCAACTTCATTTCGCTGCCTGCAGGACAAGACCCGGACGACCTGATCCGATCAGAGGGTGCCCATGCCTTTGCCGCCCTGATCGCAAAACCGCAGATGCTGGACGACAAGATCTGGCAGGTGGAATATGACGCAGAACCGCTCAACACACCGGAAACAAAAGCCGGCCTCAAGAAACGCCTGTCCGATCACGTCCGCGACATCGCCGACCAGGATATTGCACAGCATTACCGGCAGACGTTCAACGACCGCTATCAGGCTACATTTTTCGCCCAGAGCGAAAATCGGTCCGAAGGTCGTCGTCCGCAGAATTCAAACCGAAATTTCCCGTCGAAATTTGTCTCTTACAAGCCGCTGGAGGACACCAAGACCTTTTTGATCGAGGGCTATGACCTGCAGATTGCCAAGGGCATATTGGGCGGCCTGATCCGCCATCCATGCCGGATTTCCAGCCATTTCGAAGAGCTCAGCGCGATCAAACTGGCCGATTCGCAAATGCAGTCCTTGCTCGGCGAATTGATCAATGTCGCAATGCGCAAAGAAACGCTTGATATGCAGGGCCTTCTTACCATATTGGGAAAGACAGATTGTTATAATGTCGCAAAAGGGCTGTTACGGGCCGACGCGCTGAATTTCACTTTCAACCGCAAGCTGCCAGACGATGCCCCT
>JBALUX010000077.1:0-13391 GCA_036963725.1 Parasphingorhabdus sp.
AAATAATCGGGCTCCTTGGCCAGTGCGGGAACCAAATCGCTACTTCAGCCCGAATTCGCCATTGTTCGAGGTGGCCTTAATGCTCCTTGCCTTCCGAAAGGCCAATCAACGCTATATAATTTCATTGTTTTTTTTATTTTCTGAGCCTCCATCCCAGAAAGATAAATCGGACTGTAACCGCAAATTCTGATTAGAGATTGAGCAAAATAGAATGCCGAATAGTAAATCTTGATTAAAGTCCAAGCAGATGATTTGGAGAGGTTTGCAACTTGATCTGGTATCTCTAGTGATTCTCGGCCTGCCTTAGCCAGTCTATCGACATCGAAAGCAATAGCGCCGGACAATTGTTCGATATCAATTCTATCAAAAATTATTGAATCATTTTCATCGGATAGCTTTGGCACATAAGTGCCAGTTTCCAACCACTTTTTCAGCGACAATTTTCCGAGTCTTCTAACTCTGACAATGGAAGGTACATGGGCCAAAACAAAACCTTCGTAAAAGCTGTTCATCAGAAAATTGAAGTTGGTTTCAAAGCACTTGAGATTACATTTGAAAATTTTGTCGGGCTTATTCCTGGTTCCTTTAAGCTACCAATTCTGACATTGTTAAACATCTCCGAAAATATGTCAGAAAAGTTTTCTACCGTGTATTCCTTGCCAAATTTATCGCGCACGCGCTGGACAACCTCAGGAAGAGAAAGGCACATTCCTTTAAATACAGTTGGACTCGTTATGTCCAACTCAGCCTTCCTATTGTTATTTTCATGTATAAATCCGCCAAAAAATGCCGCTAACATATGATATATTTCATCTGCGGAGCCATCAGCAAATAATTTCAGCAAGGGTTTTAAGCCATTATTAAATGTCACTCTTGATATTAACCCAGATTTTCTTCGACTTGGCGACATTTTCCCGAACAGAGGACTCATGGGATCGGAATCAAATTTATCGAATATATCACTAAGAAGCGCCTCTACTTCATTCTGACTATCAGCCAATTTTTTAATATCTAACAAAAGTTCATTAGGAACTGGCTTCTGTTCGGTGTTTATATCAATGAATATTTTCGATTCTTCTGCTCTGGTCAAACCAGCATAAATCACCACCGGAACCCGTAAATTTGAAGTGGCTAGGCTGAACCCGTAGATTCTATGCTGACCGTCCAAGATCAAAAAGGATTTAGGACTTAGCTTAAATCTTGCCGTTTTATTTTTGGAATCATAATGGAAATCTGCATCTGGTTGAGCGGATAATATTACTGAAGTTGGAATCGTTCCAAGCCCATTGTCGATATAATCGGCAATATTTCTCGCTCGAGTTTCACTTAATAATCGTTGAAATCCATCAATGGGATCTTCATCTCTCACAACAACAAAACATGTTTTCGCAAGCATGTCAGCTTGAAGCGTCATAGTGTAAAAACGGTGCCGGCCCTGAGTCACCAATACCGCCGCCACGCTCGCAACGGATATTTCCGATTTAAACAAGTCTTCTGCCATTCAACAAATGCCCCAAATGAATTTAAACCAAGTCAATATGATAGATGATGACTTTCTACGTGTAAATTTTCAACAACGCACGTTTTATTTGAAGTCACGATATCAGCGAACCGCTGTGTTTATATTTCAATTCCACATCAAAGCGCTTGATTGTTGTAATAAGCTGTTAACAGACATTCAACTATGCGAATAATCTAGTCGAGGTGACAGGACACTGATGGGATGGTCGCACAGTCGCCATGATCCCAAGCTTTCAAGCCCTACCCTTACACTCACGCTAACATTTCCCGATACAAAAGCGCCTCTTTTTTGATACCCTCCCCCACCCACCACAGCAGGAGGCCCCATCATGACCGCTCCCCAACCAACCCACCGCCAGGGCCACTGCCTCTGCGGCGCCATCACCATCACCGCGACACAGGCCGCCAGTCATGTCGATGCCTGTCATTGCCGGATGTGCCGGCGCTGGGGTGGCGGGCCATTTGTCGAGATTGACTGCGGGACGGATGTGCTCATCGACGGGGCGGAGCGGATGACCGTCTACAGCTCGTCGGAATGGGCGGAGCGGGCCTTTTGCGGGGATTGCGGCTCGCATCTCTTCTATCGCCTGAAGGGTTCGGGCGAGCATATGGTCTGCGCCGGGCTGTTCGACGACGCGACCGACAAGGCCGATCTGACCTTGAAGCGGCAAGTGTTTATCGACGAGAAGCCGACTTATTACAGCTTTGCCGGCGATAGCGAGATGCTGACCGGGGCGGAGTTGTTTGCGATGGTTGAGGCGGAGGGAGAATAGATACTCGAGTGCTGTTCTTGCCGGGTCCTTCGACAGGCTCAGGACGAACGGTGGGGGTGGACGCGCCCGCTCTTGCCTCAACCACTCCGTTCGTACTGAGCTTGTCGAAGCATGGTTGGGATGAACACCGACCTGCCTCATAGACGCGGTCCTTCGACAGGCTCAGGACGAACGGGGGTGGGTGGATGCTCGTCATCCTGAACTTGTTTCAGGATCCCGCAAGGCAGGCGCGCTGTCTATGGAGGTCCTGAGCCGAAGGCCACCGAAGGTAAACGAGTTCAGGATGACGACGCGAACCGAACCTGCCTCATAGATGCTGCCGTTGACCTGCGGTCGCCTTCGGCTCGACAGGCTCAGGGCGATCGGGGTGGTGGTGGTCCCACCGGCTCCTGCCTCAATCACTCCGTTCGTGCTGAGCTTGTCGAAGCATGGGTGGGGAGAACACCAACCTGCCTCATAGACGCGGTCCTTCGACAGGCTCAGGACGAACGGGGCCGGGTGGACGCGCCTGTTCTTGCCTCAACCACTCCGTTCGTGCTGAGCTTGTCGAAGCACAGTTGGGAAAAGAACCAACCCGCCTCACAGAGGCGGCCCTTCGACAGGCTCAGGGCGAACGGGTTTCTTTGCCTCACCCTCGCGCCTCTCCCCTACCCGCGCCCCATCATCCGTTCCGCCCTCGCAATCGCGCGCTGGCTGTAGCTTTTCAGGCGGTTGTCCGCCGGGTAGAGTTGCGGCGAGGAGGGGTGCAGGCCGAGTTTGCGCAGGCGGCTGTTGAAGCGGCAGGCGTCGGCGTGGTGGAAGCTCCACTCGCTGCGCCAAGTCAGCGACAGCGAGACCGAGACCTCGTCGTGGACCTTGACCCAGTGCGGGCCGAGGATCGGCACATAGATTGCCTCGCCCGGGGTGACGGTGATCGGCTGGCCGCGCTCGGCCCATTCTTCCCGCCATGGCAGGTTGCGCGGGCCGCCGTTGAAATATTGCTCGAAAAAGCGGTCGCTGATCATCTCCTGGTCGCCGGCCGGGAAAAAGGTCATGGTCTTGCTGCCGCGCGCCTGGAACAGCATATTATAATCGGGATCGAAATGCAGCGGCGTGACCGCTTGCGGCGAGGAGATGAAGATGAAGCCCTCGAGCCGCATCATCTTGCCGGTGCGCGGCTCGACCACCGGTTCGATCGCGGCGAGCACATCGTGCATCAACTGGGCATAGGCCGGGTCCTGATCAATGGTCTTGAGCAACACCCAGGAGCCGCAGTTTTCTATCTGGTCGATCGTTTCGTGGACATCGAGACCGGTATAAGGCGTCTCGTCATTGCGGATGCCGAGCGGCAGGTCGGTGGCGGCGTTAAACTCGATCGATTCCGGGCGCAGCCGTCGCGCGAGCGCAGCCAGCGCGTCGAGCTGCAGCAGCGGATGGTCGGCGATCCGGTGCTGCAGATGGCGCGGCGCAAGCGGATAGGCTGCGGCAAGCGCGTCTATCGTATCGCTGGTAAACGGCTGGCTATCCATCGCCGGGTGGTTCCTGTTGTTTGTCAGGTCCGCAAGGATAGGGCGTGATGGTTAAATTACGGTCAATATCACCGCTATTCCGCGCCCTGCCCGACAGCGGCCACCGACACCAGCCAGCGGCGGATTGCCGCTTCGTCGGCGGCGCTGGTTCCGGCCAGCAATTGCTGCTCGACGCCGTCGGCGATCGACCGGCATGCGGCCAGATCGCGGGCGCCCTGCCCGGTCAAGCTCAGCACGAAGATCCTCTTGTCCTCCCCCGAGCGGACCCGCGCAATCGCGCCGCGCTTGAGCAGATTGGCGGTGATCACATTGACCGTCTGCGGCGTCAGCATGGCGAGCCGCGCCAGTTCCGCGCCGGACAGGCCGGGATAGGCTTTGAGCATGGTCAGCAGGGTAAATTGCGGCAGCGTGATATTGTGCGCGGCAAAGCCCTGCTCCAGCCGCTGCCGCACCGCCGCCGAGGCCTGGCGCAGCAGATAGGCGATATGGCCGTCGGTGCCGCGCTTGCCTTCGCCGACGGCCGGAATTTCGGATTTATCCATAGCTCTAACTTTCCTGGCTTGACATTCATCAGTGTACTGATGATTATATATCAGGGCTCTGATAATATAGCGATGGGCCGGTCAAGCAAGAGGAGAATGATATGAGCAGCAATTTGCCGATGCTGGGGCGCCATCTGGCCGCCGAGAACGACCATGATCTGGCGGGAACGCTGGCGACCTTGCACCCGGATTGCGTATTTTACGATCATGCGACGCAGCAGACCTGGACCGGCCATGCCGGGGCGGAGGCGCATTACCGGCAGCACTGGCAGGCGTTTGACGTGACCGTGGAGCGCGCGGAGGGGCAGATCAGCTTCTGGCAGGGCGATGATGTCTATGTCGCGCAGGCGGTCTGGCGGGGCACGCATATCGGGGAATTTCTGGGCATCGCGCCGAGCGGCAGGCAGATCGAGCAGCCGTTCACCGTGTTCGTCCGCTTCCGCGACGGGCTGATGGTGGCGGAGGAATTTTTCTACGATCTGGCTTCGCTGATGCAGCAGATCGGCGGACCGGGGATTGCGGCGCTGGACTCCCTCCCCTTCCGGAACGCGGCATGAGCGACGGACTTGCCGCCGGTGGTGTGGCGGAGATGGCGCTGGGCCAACTGCTGTCCTGCGAAAAGACCGTCGATGGCTCGTCACTGGGAATGGCGCTACTCGAACTGGTGCGGTTGCGCGTGTCGCAGATCAATGGCTGCCATTATTGCATCAACCGGCACAAGGCGGCGCTGCGGGCTTGCGGGGAAACAACGGAACGGATCGACGCTCTCGCCGACTGGCAGGCCAGCGGCCGGTTCAGCGAGCGCGAAAGCGCGGCGTTGCTATGGTCGGAGGCATTGACGAGGCTGCCCGAAGCGACGGCAGCACCCGAGGCTGTGACCCGGATTTTCGACACGGAAGAGCGGGCGGAACTGGCGCTGGCTATCGCCATGATCAACCTGTGGAACCGGCTGGCGCTGGCGCTGGGCTGGTAAGCCCGCCGCTGCGCCCTGCCCGTCAGCGCTTCAGCATTTCCGCTTGTTCCGTTCCACTTCGCTGGCTTCCTTGGCGTAGACGACGGTATAATTATCCTCGATGCCGGTCAGGTCGATGTTCAGCCGCACCGCGTCTTTGCCATTCACCTGGACTTCGGTCACCACCGGCCGCCCGCCAATCTCCTCCGGCAATGATTCATTGGCGTAGCGGACGATCTCGTTGCCATTGGGGCCCTCGATAACCAGCCATTTGCCGGCATCCTTTTTCTTCGCATAGACCTGACAGCCATCGGGCTGCGGATATCCCGGGACAGTGGTCTTGCGCGGGGAGCCATAGCTGACGAACAGCCCTTCGCGTCTGCGGGCCTTTTCCCGCAAGTCGGCCAGCAGGTCATTCTCGCTGATCCGGTCCTCGATTTCCGCCTTGGCTTCCGCCGTCAGCAGCGCATCACCGGACAGGCCGTTGCTGGTCCGGACATCGGCGACGATCTGCTTCAATTCGCGGCTCAGGCTCTGGGCGCTGACCTCGGGCTGTGCCGGCGCGACAATGCCACCGCCATCCCCGCGGACGCGGGACGGGTCGCGATCGACCGGATCGGGTGCCAGCGGCGCGCTGTTGCACTGGCTGTCGGGGGCCCGGAACTGGATCTTGTCGATCCCGTCCTTGCCGAGCCTGTCGATGCCGCAAATCTTGTCATTATAAACCAGAAAGGTCAGGCTGATGGCGGCCACGATCAGGGCCAGCGAGGACAGCCATGCGGTGCTACCGAGCATCGACTTGCCTTTGTCGAAGATTTTTTGATAATCGAAGCGAGGCTTCTTTTTGCCGTCCTCCCCGTTATCAGGATCAACTTGACCGGTCTCTTCCGTCACTGAACGCCCCCCCGGGTTGGTATCTTCGAAATATCGCGGCAAATGCCACCGAAGACATATGGGGATCATATCAAATATGAGCCGGCTGTCAAAGCATGGGAAAAGTATAGCCTGTGGTGAATAGCGATCACTGCCGATCAGGAATATGATGATGCGCCGGGCCGGTTCCAGCGGTTGCAAAGTTCGCAGAGCGACTGCCCGACGCATCGATATCCGGCAAAGCGCCAGTCCGTTTTTTACGAGCGCCAGTCTGCGTTTGCAGCGGGAACTATCGTGCCGTTCATGCTTATATTCATTGTGCAGGCAACAACGCCTGCATCCCCCAAGGACCGGACAACCGGTCAAACAGAAGGACCATGAAGATGGGCGAACTCGTAGACAAAGTAAAAGGCAATGTGAACGAAGCCGTTGGCAAGGCCAAACAGAACAGCAATGACCCCGAGACCCGTGCCAAAGGCGCGGCTCAGGAAACCAAGGGCAAGGCCCAGCAAGTCAAGGGCTCCGTCAAGGGCGCTCTCGGCGACAAGGTCTAACCCACCCCTCCCTGAACCACGGCGCTGCTCGCTCTCCCTCTCCCTCCTCCGCAGCAGCGTCAAAAGAAAAGCCGTCCCTTTCGGGGCGGCTTTTTAATTGTGGGGACCGCGAGCGACGGCCGCTCAATCCTGTCGGGCAATCATCGGCGCACAGTGCCTCGACCGGACATTCAGGCCGTTGCAAATCGTACCGGATAGCTCGGCAAATTCATGATCTCTGCCGCCTGCGCCGGTGTCGCGACGGGTCGGTCCAGCCGCTTGGCCAGCGCCACCACCTCTTCGACCAGCTCGACATTCTGCGGCGTACGCGGGCCGCCATAGGGCTCGATACCGACCTGGACATGGCCGCCGCGCTTGATCGCTTCCTCGGCCAACCCGCAGCCTACGCAATCATCGCCAAAGCTCGACACCAGCCACGGCAGGCCGCTGCCCTCGATCATCTCGAGATAGGCGTCGAGCGCTTTGGCGGTGGGCGGCAGGCCGAAGGGCTGGTCATCGGCGCCGAAATAGAATTTCATGATCCCGCCCGGCGGCAAGCGCCCGGCGCGGTGCAGCGCCATGATGAATTTGACGAAGCCGGGCTCGAAGATCGAGATGCTTATCCCCAGCTTGAGCCGCCGGCAGGCCTCCACATAATAATGGCTGTCGTGCATATCGTTGCGATAGATCAGCTTGGTCGGCGCGAAGGCACCATCGGGCCCCGGAACCGAGACGTTGAAACTGCCCGGATCGCATAAGCCCTGCGCAATCAGCCCTTCCTCGGCCATTGCCTCGATATGGGAGAAACGCTGCTCGACCGGCACGCCTTCCTTGCCCGGCATGGTCGGGGTGAGAATGGCGTCGGGGCGCAGCTTGAGCAGCTTCCGCCACGGCCGCGCATAATTTTCCGCGTCCATCACGCCGGTACCGCCGAACACCGGATCTTCGGTGTGATTATGCACCAGCGCCGCGCCCGCCTCCATACAGGCGACTGCCTGAGAGACGATTTCGTCGTCCGTATAAGGGACGTTGGGGTTCTGCGCCTTCTTCACCGAGCCGTTGAGCGAGACTTCGATGATGAGGGGTATCTGGTCAATTTGGGTCATGCGACGATCCTAGCACAAGCTCCCCGTCATCCTGAACTCGTTTCAGGACCTCCTGAGAGAACGCACGATTTATGAGGTCCTGAGCCGAAGGCCACCAAAGGTAAACGAGTTCAGGATGACGAAGGCGCCTATTTCGTCCAGCCGTGCGACAAAAGCTTCACCGTCACCTTCCCGGTGGCGACATGCGCCCCGTCGGCGTCGTGCATCGGGAATTCGGCGATATAGGTGGCGCTGCCCTTGCGCTCGAGATCGGCGAGCAGGCTTTCGATCTCGTCGTCCGACAGCCGAAATTCGGCGGTGACATCGCTGGCGGCGGGCTTGTGGAAATCGACGTAAATATCTTTCAGGATCGGGAAGTGGCGCTCCGTGTCGAGGAAGGAAATGCCCGGAAGCGCCGCGACCGCTTCGGCCAGCACGGTATAGGCGCCCATATAGAGCACGCCGACATGATTCTCGTTCCCCTCCAGCGGCATCAGCAGCCGCGCATAGCCGTGGCTGTCCTCGAGATATTGCAGCCCTGTCCGCTCGACAAAGGGCACATTATATTTCGGTTTGCTTCTGCCTTGTGCGCTCATGGTGGTCTCTCCCTGTTTTGGTCCGGCGGCTTTCCGCCTGGCGCATGGTTTTATCACGCATTCGGTCGGGCTACAGACTTGCTTTTGATAGGGTCCCGGCGGGGCAGACAAGCAGGCATCGATCTTGGGACACTGCCGGTCATCAACCAAGGCCACAGTCCGGATTGCGACGCATGTTCCGTTGGTGCTGAGCCTGTCGAAGTACGAGTGGGGAGAACACCGACCTGCCTCATGGACGCGGTCCTTCGACAGGCTCAGGACGAACGGGGGCGGGTGGACGCGCCTGTTCTCTCCTTAACCACTCCGTTCGTGCTGAGCTTGTCGAAGTACAGGTGGGAAAAGAACCAACGCGCCTCATGGACCCGGCCCTTCGACAGGCTCAGGGCGAACGGGATGTTGAACGCGCCAGCTCCTGCCGCAACCGATCCGTTCATCCTAAGCCTGTCGAAGTACGAGCGGGGATCGCTCACCTGCCTCCGAGACGCTGCCCTTCGACAGGCTCAGGGCGAACGGGGTATTGAACGCGCCAACTCCTGCCGCAACCGATCCGTTCGTGCTGAGCCTGTCGAAGTACGAGTGGGGATCGCTCACCTGCCCCATAGACGCTGCCCTTCGACAGGCTCAGGGCGAACGGGGCATTGAATGCGCCAACTCCTGCCGCAACCGATCCGTTCGTGCTGAGCTTGTCGAAGTACGAGTGGGAATCGCTCAATTGCCTCCGAGACGCTGCCCTTCGACAGGCTCAGGGCGAACGGTTTTATGTCACCGACCCTTGCTAGGAACAGGCCTCGACATAGCCGAGCACCGGCATCGTGCCGACATGGATCTGGCTGACTGTGCCGTCACTGGCAATCTCAAACCGCAGCGCGGGGTCGCCGCTGGCGGCGTTGGGTGCAGTGAGATATTTGGCTGGCGGATCGACATATTTATGCGGTGTGGCGGGGAAGGGAAAAAGCTTTTTGACCGCGGCCTCGCTCGCCCCGGGGCCGATGCCCTCGGCCAGCTTGACCTTCGAGCCCATGCTGATCGAAATGCGCCGCACCGCGTCGCCTTCGACGATTGCATAAGCGTCGGGATAGTCGGGCGAGGTCAACACCAGACAGCCATCCGACACCACTGGCCCGCGCACTCCCCAGTTGCTGCCGGCGGGGACCTTCTCGCCGATACGCAGATCGCCGAGACCGGCGAGCGTGAGGGTGTTCGCCGATGGCACCGGATCGGGTGCGGGGGCTGCTGTCTCCGGAGCCATCGGCGTTGCGGGTGTCACAGAAACAGCCTCGTCCGCGGCCGGCTCGGTATCGGAGGAGGACTGCGATGAACAGGCCGCCAGAAGCGCGAGCGGGATTAGGGAGAGGGTTTGTTTCATATTCGGGTTACTCTTGGGTGGGGGGAAAGGTTGCGTGATTTTCGTGACACTAGGCGGTTCTATTAGGCGAACGGATGCTCAATGGCGGAAAGTGGGTTTGATTTGGTCGAATGCATTGGTATCGTGATTTAAAACAATTGAGGAAAAGAGAAATTTTCTCTTTATCTTATCAAATATAAAAACTGAGGAGCGACATTCATGCCAGAAGCTATTATCGTTGATTGGTACGGGCCCTATTTTAGTAAAGAAGAATTGCGAACGGGGGCTAGAGACTTCGACGATGGAACCTGTGTTCTATACATGGCGCTGAAAACGAGAAACCGTGTAAATTATTTAGGGCTCACAGAGAGACCGCACAGTCGCTTCAACAACCACGAAAAGCTAGCTCATCCTGACAACAAAACTTTTTACGTGGGTGAAATTGTAACCAGAGGCACAGGAGGGCGACGGCGGTCTCAACACCGCACCGATCATAAATTAGCGGAACATGCTCTCATCGCATATCTCGACCCTCCCATGAATGATCGACTTAAAAAAACGGAGTTGGCGGATTGCTGTGTTATTTACTCTCGTTTCTTTCACAAAGACGATGGCGAGCAGCCAATTGAAGTCCTACCCAAATTTCCGCGAGTTGTCGCATATAATAGCTGGAAGCAAGACTGGTCCTAATTCGCTCTCCGTCTGGGCCGACCCGGTGCCGACAGCACATCCTCCCGCAGGATTTCGCCGGGACGCGCCAAGCACAAATTCTTGAGCATGGATTCAGCCATTAACGATAATCCTCCAGATCGACATCGATGGCATCGATCACAGGTGCAATGTTCTCTACAATCTATCTTAGCGCCTTCGTGTCTTCGCGCGATATTTTCATAACCGGAATATCCAGCGTTCCATACCCTCCACCCCAACCCCTCCCCTGAAGAGGAGGGGCTTTAGCGGGTCACTCCCCACCCCCCTGCGCCACAATCTTGATCTCGACCACGCCTTCCGCCTCGTAGAGCGCGCTAATGCCGATCGCGGTCCACGCCGGGAATGGCGCCTTGATGTAGCGGTTCTTCACCTCGACCATATCGTTGATCGAGCTTTGCAGGTCGGTGTGGTAGCTGGTCAGGTCGACGACATCGTCCCAGCCGACCCCGGCCCGCTCCAGCGTCCGGCCAATGCGGTCGAAGGCGCGGATGAAGGCGGGTTTCAGGTCGCTCTCTCCGGGCTGTGGCGTGACGATCACGCCGGACAGATAGACCTTGTCGCCGGCGATCACCGCGTCGGCAAAACCGACCGCTGACTGGAAAGCCGCTGCTTCGGGGTGTTCCGGCATGAATACATCTTTCGCGTTCTTCGCCTGCAACGGTGCGGCCATGGCCAGCAGTGGCAGGACCATCCAAAATTTTTGCATATTGTTTCCCCCTCTGTTTGTCGCGACTCGATGCTTTGAAAAAGCGGGTCGTTGCAGGGGCTTATCCTGCGCTTTTCCGATAGCGGTCGTCAAGCGACCGGGCGTCGAGCGGGACATAACATCATCTCGTCATCCTGAACTCGTTTACCTTCGGTGGCCTTCGGCTCAGGATCCCGTGAGATTGTGCGCTGCCGCCTGAGGTCCTGAAACGAGTTCAGGATGACGATGGGGATAGTTGAGGATGACGACGGGAATAGGTTCGGGATGACGGGCAGTTTTATGGCGCGCCCGAGCTAGCCGTCCGCAGGCGCATCTATCGCATCTCGGGCTTCATCACCGACCGCCTCCGGCTTGGTGGAACACCGGCCAAGGGCTTCGAAATAGAGCCGGAACGCTTCCCTGTCCCCGGCCAGAGCGCTGCGCAATTGTAACTCGGCAAGATCGGCGGCCTGGCGATAGGCCACTTCGTTTATTCCGTCCTCACCAAAAAATTCGGCCGCATTCATCGCGTATGGCAACCGCAATTCTTCTGGAAAGGCATGTTGAGCTGCTGACGGAAACGCGCCATCATCCACCGCATTGCCGTGCAGCATCCACAGGCCCGCACAACGGGAAGCGTCCTTCCGGTTAAAAACCATCGGGGCAACCCCTTCCCCGGCGGCAAACGTCCGCCCGGCAAGACTCCAGTTTACGTCAGCCGTCTGTGCGGCGCAGCCGGCCAGTGCGACGGAGCACAAAGCCAGCCCCCATGTGCGCCTGATCATTCCGCCGGTTCGCTCACCTCATCTTCGGGCAAATACAACCGATCCCCCTTGTCCTTATAGACCTTAGCCATCTCGCGCATGCCTTCCTCCGCTGCGGCCTTGCTCGCAGCCGCCGTATCCGCACCCAGTTTCTCCGAGGCGATGAAGCCTTCGGCGCTCTGGTTCTGTTTGCTGGCGAAGTCGCGGACTTCCTGGCTGATTTTCATGCTGCAGAATTTCGGCCCGCACATCGAGCAGAAATGCGCGGTTTTCGCGCCTTCTGCGGGGAGCGTCTGGTCGTGATATTGCATTGCGGTTTCGGGGTCGAGGCTGAGGTTGAACTGGTCGCGCCAGCGGAACTCGAAGCGGGCTTTTGACAGCGCATCGTCGCGGACCTGTGCCGCGGGGTGGCCCTTGGCGAGATCGGCGGCGTGGGCGGCCAGTTTATAGGTGATCACGCCGACTTTTACGTCATCGCGGTCGGGCAGGCCGAGATGTTCCTTGGGCGTGACATAGCAGAGCATCGCCGTGCCATACCAACCGATCTGGGCGGCGCCGATGCCGCTCGTGATATGGTCATAGCCCGGCGCGATGTCGGTTGTAAGGGGGCCGAGCGTGTAGAAAGGCGCCTCGCCGCAGACTTCGAGCTGCTTTTCCATATTCTCCTTGATCTTGTGCATCGGCACATGGCCGGGGCCCTCGATCATCACCTGCACGTCCGACTTCCACGCGCGGTGGGTCAGCTCGCCGAGCGTGTAGAGTTCGGAGAATTGCGCCTCGTCATTGGCGTCGGCGATCGAGCCGGGGCGCAGGCCGTCGCCGAGGCTGTAGGCGATGTCATAGGCCTTCATGATCTCGGTGATGTCGTCGAAATGTTCGTAGAGGAAGCTTTCCTTGTGATGCGCGAGGCACCATTTCGCCATGATCGATCCGCCGCGCGAAACGATGCCGGTGACGCGCTTGGCCGCCATCGGCACATAAGGCAGACGGACGCCGGCGTGGATGGTGAAATAGTCGACGCCCTGCTCGGCCTGCTCGATCAGCGTATCCCGGAAGATTTCCCAGGTCAGGTCCTCGGCAACGCCGCCGACTTTTTCCAGCGCCTGATAGATGGGCACGGTGCCGATCGGCACGGGTGAGTTGCGGATGATCCATTCGCGGGTGTCGTGGATATTGCGGCCGGTGGAGAGATCCATGACCGTGTCGGCGCCCCAGCGGATCGACCAGACCATCTTGTCGACTTCATTGGCGACGTCGGATGCTACCGCGCTGTTACCGATATTGGCGTTGATCTTGACGAGGAAATTGCGCCCGATCGCCATTGGCTCGCTTTCCGGGTGGTTGATATTATTGGGGATGATCGCCCTGCCTCGGGCAATTTCGTCGCGGACAAATTCGGGTGTGACATAGTCGGGGATCGACGCGCCAAAGCTTTCGCCGTCGCGCTTATATTCCTTGAGCCGCTCGCGCCCGAGATTTTCGCGCTCGGCGACATATTCCATT